>JAIEOG010000370.1 GCA_019750655.1 bacterium | reverse complement strand
GTGGCTCAGCACTGTTCCGTTGCCGAAAAGCAAAAAGACTTCCGTCAGCTCAGACTGCGCTAGCGTGCGCATCAGGAATGTCTGCGAGAAATCGACAACGATAAAAAGCTCTTTTGCGGCATCGCCCAAGAAGTTCGCGCCGAGAATGAAGCTCAAGACCGGCACGTCTGCGCCTGCGAGACTCACGGAGCGGTTCACCATGTCCACGCCTTGGGTTTTATCAATGCGCGTATTGGTGATCGGGTGGACTTTATCAATCTGCGCCAGGAAATCCGGCGACAGTTTTTGCTTCGTCAGAAACGTTTGGTTAGAAAACTGTTTCAAGACGGACATCTCGCCGTCTTCCTTTTGGCGGAAGAACGTAACGCCAATGAGCTCTTCGGCAAAAGTCGGTGACAGTCCCTGGAACGGATCGATCTTGTCGCCACCCATATAAACGCGGGGTACGAAAGATTGAAGCTCTTCTAACCGGCTTTTCAGTTCGAGTTTGATTTCGCTCGTCGCCGCTTTCAAAAGCGTGCGGTTGGAATCCATGATGAAGAGCTTTTTGTCCTCGGAGAAAGTCTGTTGCGCGAGATACAAAAAGACGGAGAGGGCTGACAGCAGCACAAAAAGCATCACGCCTAGAAATTTGTATTTCAGGGGTATGGTTACGGCACGCGCCATTCCGAAAGCTCTCCAGAACTCTTTTCGGAAAAACGTAGGGAAAGCTTTAAAACAAGAGGCTTTAGAGACTCTGGGGGGCCTCGGCCACCCAAACCCCTGTCGCATCGACTTGGACCTCACGGGTCTTAAGCCCTCGGCCCCCCGGGCCAGAGAGGGTTTTGCCGGATTTGAGGTCAAAACACGCGGCGTGCCAGGGACAGGTTACGGTGTCGTGCGTAAAAGTCCCCTCGGAGAGCGGCCCGGCGCGGTGCGGGCAATAGTCCACGAAAGCTACCCACCCATCGGGCTGGCGTAGCACCAACACGGGGTCCGGCCCGACTTGTACGAGCCGGCGGCTCCCGGGGGGGAATTCGGCTTCTGAGCCGATTAAAAGAAAGCCCTGCTTACCCACGCAGCGCTTTCTCGATGGCCTCACCACCAATCACGGGGGCGGCACAGGTTCGGTTTTCGCAGAGGTAAAGGGTTGCTTTACCCTCCAGCGCCGTTTTTCCATCGGCCAAGGCGGCTACTTCGGGTGCCGCTTTGCCGTCGATGCCCAGCACTATACGGCCGGGCGCGAAGCTAGTGCGCAGGGTCTGTAGTGCGCTGGCATATTCTTCGGCATCGCTGCCGGCGACTAGCACGGCCTCTTCCGAGGGTTCCAAAGCGCTTTGCAGCGCCGTGAGCATTTGTGCCATTCCCGTTGGAATCTGTTTCAGCAACGGGGCTGCGGTTTGCAGTGCTGCGCGTGCGGTGTCTTCCCACTCCGCATTTTCTGTCAGCCGCGCGAGCCGCAAGAGGGCGGTGGTGGCGATGGATTGCCCAGCGGGTGTCGCACCGTCTTGGTATTCCCGTGGGCGCGTAACGAGCGCTTCGTGATCTTGGCCCGTGTAATAGAACACCTGCTCAGAAGCGCTCCAAAATTGCTCAATGAGGCTGGTAGCAACTTCGCATGCCTTTTTTATCCAACGGCCGTCGAAATCACAGGCGTAAAGATCCAAAAGGCCTTGAAGGTAAAAGGCATAGTCGTCGAGGCAACCATTGAAGCGTGTAGCGCCGGCCATATACGAGTGCAAAAGCCGGAGCTTGCCTGAGGGCAATGGGTGCGGCGATTGGAAATGCTGCCAGAGCGCTTCCGCCGTTCTCCGCGCTGCTGCTAAGTAGCGTTCCTCGTCGAGGACCTGGTACCCCTTCGCGAGTGCAGTGAGCGCGAGCCCGTTCCAAGACAGCAAGACTTTCTCATCGCGTCCCGGGCGCACGCGCTCTGCACGGCGCTGCAAAAGTTTGCGGCGTGCTGTCGCCAACTGATCTTCGATCCAGGCTTTGTCTTGGCCAGCGCTTGCGGCAATGGCATCCAGACTTTCTTTTTGCTGGAGGATGTTGGTGTGTTCCCAATTGCCTGCGGCCGAAACGTCGTAGATTTGGGCAAAAAGATTTCCCAGCTCTTCCCCGAGAACGCTTTGCACTTCGGCCAGCGTCCAGACGTAGAACTTCCCTTCGACGCCCTCACTGTCGGCATCTTCGGTGCTGTAGAACAACCCTTCATCGGAAACCAAGTCGCTTAGCAGGTAATCCAGAGTGCTGCGCGCGGTGCTCGCAAACTCTTTCTCGCCCGTCGCTTGGTAAGCTTCCAGGAAAAGTTCCGTGAGCAACGCATTGTCGTACAGCATTTTTTCAAAATGCGGGACGAGCCATTGTGCGTCCGTGGAATAGCGGTGGAAACCTCCCGCCAGCTGATCGCGGATCCCGCCTCGGGAAATATGATCCAGAGTGTAGGTCACCATCTTCAAAGCTAAAGCATCGCCGGTGCGCTTCCACTGCCGAAGCGCAAAACGAAACGCCATGGTGTGGAAAAACTTAGGCGACGAACCGAGGCCTCCAAACGCTGAATCAAAACTCCGCGCGATCGCGCTCGCGGCGTTGTCCAACGTATCAAACGAAAGTGTATCGCCGCCATTTAGCGGGGGCAGGGTGTGCATTTCGCCTAGCGCTTGCACGAGCTGCTGCGAATTTTGAAGGACTTCTTCACGGCGGTTTTTCCACGCTTGCGCTACCCCGAGGAGAATTTTTTTAAACGAAGGCATGCCGTGGCGGTCTTCCGGCGGAAAATAGGTGCCGCCGTAAAAGGGCTTTTGATCGGGCGTGAGAAAGACGCTCATCGGCCAGCCGCCGTGGCCGGTGATGGCTTGCACGGCGCCCATGTAAATATGGTCTAGGTCGGGACGTTCCTCTCGGTCCACTTTGATACTGATAAATTCGCGGTTGAGGATTTCGGCGGTCGACGCGTCTTCAAAACTCTCGCGCTCCATCACGTGGCACCAGTGGCAGGCGGAATAGCCGATGGAAAGGAAGATGGGTTTCCCATCCCGGCGCGCCCGATCGAGGGCTTCCGACCCCCAGGGGTACCAATCCACAGGGTTGTGCGCGTGCTGTTTGAGGTAGGGGCTAGACTCCTGAGATAGCCGGTTTGCCTTCATGGGCGGCACTCTAGAGACATTATCGACGAAAGGCGAGAAAAAACGTCACAAATTCAGCCACTTGGACCCTATAAACCCCGTTGTGGAAGTTTACGCACTGTGTTATACCGCCAGCCTTAACTATTTCGGGCGTGGATGCCTGGAGGAGCGGAACTTGAAATCTTTATTCTTAGCCACGGTTGCTTTGGCGTTTAGCAACACCGTGCTGGCGGAAACCAGCCCATCGACTACGGGTACGACGACCACTACGGCGCCGGCCCCGGCTTCTGCTGTGACGGGTGTGTTGGAATTCCGTCCGACTTTGAGTCCGGACGACAACAAAGTCACCACGCAGAACGAAGCGACCATTCGCTACCAGGTCAACCCGAACTGGCGGATTGGTTACACGCAATATTTCGGTACGAACTTCGGCTTCCCTGGCCAACAGGGTGTCGGATTGGTCGGCATGGGCAGCTTCATCAGCTCCAAGCTCCCGAATGTTTGGAAAAACGTCGCGGGCGACTTGTCGCTTTCGATGGACACGCAGCTCCGTTTACCGACGGCACCTTCCCAGCTTGATGCAGGCATGGTCGCTTCGGCACGTCACTACACGTCGCTCACGAAGAAAGTGAACGACACGGTTACGTTGAATGCGACGCATATCACTGTGTTGCACGGTTTCAATAACGCGGGGAAATACTCGTTGAATGCAACGACCGGCGCTATGGAAGCTAAAGCGAATGCGCTCTTGGATCAGCGCTTGTATCTCACGGTTTCGTTGGCTCTGAGCGAAGACCTTAGCCTCGACTTGCCGTTGATGATGTGGGCGACGCTCAACCGTCCGATGGGCGGTGGCGATCCATTCTCCTTCTGGCTCACGATTTGGCCTGAATTGACTTACAAAGTGGCGGACGCTACTACTGTAGGACTTTCATTCCAGGGCGATAACTTGTTGAAGGGCTTCAAAGGCTATCCGCAAGCTGTCTTCCATCAGGACTTGTAAGAAATCTAATTCGCCTCAATAGGCGGTTAGAAAAGCGACCCCGCTGCGTGAAAGCGCAGCGGGGTTCTTTTTTTGCGGTAAAATAAAACCCATGCGGACAGGGACAGGGGTTCTAGGGTGGGTTTTGTTTGGGTTGGCTGTGCCTCTTTGGGCGGGCGAGGACATGCTCCCGCTGCAGCGCAAAACGGGCCCCGATGAGGGCCGAAGCTCCATAATCGCTCCCAAAAAAGACCCAGAGGGTAAACCCTACGTTCCGCCTCCGCCCATCCCCTCGGTGCAATCCGTGGGCACCTACGGAAGTCCGCGTATCAATGAAGTCATGCTGAAGGACCTTCTCGGTAAGGACCTCGATCTTTGGATTGTGAAGGGCTTGGCAAGCGATCCTTCCGCGGTCGACATGGAGAAGACCTTCGTCGATAAGATCAAAAAGAAATATGGCTTCCCCTTCGCGGAGTGGAGCATCATCCAGTACTTCCAACCGGACGGTCTCGCGATGCACATCACCCTGGATGTCGTGGAGCAGGCCGATGTCGCACGGCGGATGCCTTTCTTAGCCGCGCCTAATGAAAACATTCCGGACCCTGATGGCTTGATCAAACAATGGATGGAGTACGAAACCATCGCTTTGGAACTCGTGGAAAATGGATCCATTCAGCCGGAAAAAGATCGCTGTGTGGCTCTGCATTGCCCGTTTGGCCACAAGCACGACAAACTCAAAAAATTTGAAAAGATTTTTGTCGACGGTGTGAAGAAGAATGCAGCTGCGCTTATGCAGGTCCAAACGCGCGACCGGCACCCGGAAGCTCGGGGAGCCGCGACTTACCTTTTGGCGTATCTGTCGAGTGATAAGAAAAAAGTCGTCGATGCAATGGTCGATCGCATCCGCGATCCCGATCCGTTGGTGCGCAACAATGCTTTGCGGGTTTTGGGAGACATCGCGGAGTTCCACCCCGAAGTTCCCATCCCTTTGAAGCCGTTGGTACCCGTGCTGGATTTCCCGCGGGTTTCCGATCGCTCGAAAGCCCTCTACGCCATTTTGCTTCTGGCGCTCAATTCCAACGAAGTGCGTGCGGAGCTTTTGCGTAGTTCTGTGCCCACGCTCATTTCGTTGATGGAATGCAAACAGCCGGACCACCGGGACCTCGCGCATACGATCTTGCGCAAGATTTCGGGAAAAGACTTCGCAGACAACGACATCCGCCCCTGGGTGGCCTGGTACCGCAAACTCCCGCCGGCCGGGGAAATCAGCAAGAAATAACGCACAGCATCCCGCTGGGCGCTTTTACAATCTTATGACAATTCGTGGCGGGGTTCGGTTATCTTGGGACCGAAGCCATGAAACTGCACCTTTGGGGCACGGATTTTCGGCGTAGCGATGCCGAGTTTCGGGCCAATCTTTTTATCTCTCCGGAAACGCGCTCGCGAGCGCTCCCCGAACTTCTTTCCCTTGGTTTCGAAGATCTCGTCTACGTCTCCACCTGCAACCGCGTCGAGTTTTACACCACCGCCCCCGACTATTACCAAGGCACTCGCGCGAAATGGGTGCGGCTTTTGGAGCATTTCGGGTTGGGGGAAGAAGCGTTCTACCGGGGCTACCACTACGAAGGAAAGTCGGCGCTCCGCCACTTGCTCCGCGTTTCCACTTCGCTAGAGTCGCTCGCCGTGGGCGAAACCCAAATCGTCGGCCAACTCAAAGACGCGCTCGCTCTGAGCCGTGAAGTCGGCCTCCCCGTCCACCCTTCGCTGGAAAAGGCTTTTGATCTGGCGTTGGCGACTTCTCGCCGCGTGCGTTCGCAAACGGCGCTGGGAGAAAAACCCATCAGCGTTGCAACTTTGGCTTTTCGCCACCTGCAGGAGAGGGAAGAGCAGATTCCGCTTTCCCATGCCGTGGTCGTGGGCCGTAGCCCGATTAGCGTTGCGGCCGTTCAATGGTTGCGGAAAAACCGCCCCGAGTGTGCCGTGACTTGGGTCAATCGCACACTCTCTGCGCTCGAAGCTTTGCCCGAAAGTGCAGGATGCACTCTGCGGTCCCTAGAAGATTTTCTCGCGAGCCCGGGCCGTTTTAGCCACCTTTTCACTTCCACCGCGAGCCGTGAGCCTGTTTTTGACGCCGCCTTTTTCGAGCGGCTGGAGGCGGCGCCCGCCTTTTTTTTCGATTTCGCCCAGCCTCCCGATATTCGCCTGCCGGTTTCTCCTCCACCGGGTTGGGACTGGTGCTTCCTCGAAGATCTCGCGGCGCAGGCTAAGGCTAATCAAGCGGCGCGGGGCCAGGCAGTTGCGCAAGCCGAGGAGTTTATCGACGAAGCGCTTAAAGGTTTTTGCCGGGAGCAGAAGCAGACCCCGCTGCTTAAAGAGTTCAGCGCTGCGGAACCGCGTGTGCTCGAAGATCTCGCTGAGGCACTCTTGGTTTTGGAAAAAGAATGCCCCCAGGCTATCCAGCCGCAAGTGAAACGCTGGGCAGAGAAGCTCCTCAAACAGAACTGGCACCGCTCGCGAGAGCACCTGCGGGACGTTCTCGATCGTGTCGGCGATTTACACGAGCGCTTGCCTTTGGTGTAACGTCGGCATGGCCTCCAAACGATACCGTCTAGGAACTCGCAATAGCGCACTGGCTTTGGCCCAGGCCCGCTGGGTCGCCGCAGAGCTCGGCAAGCGAGGCATCGACTGTGACCTCGTAGAAATCACGAGCAGCGGCGATCAAGACCGCTCGCGCCCTCTCTACGAGATGGAAGACCTCAACCCTGGGTTGTTCTGCAAACGCCTGCAGGAAGCGCTCTTACGCGACGAAATCGACTTAGCCGTGCACTCGCTCAAGGATCTCCCGACGCTACCACCTCCGGGCCTGAAAGTTTTCGCAGTTCCGGAGCGCGTTTCGGTGCGCGATTGTCTCTTGGTCCACCCAGGCTCTTATTCCCCGGATCTACCCTTGGGGCTCGCGACGGGTTGCACCGTCGGTACGAGTTCACTCCGGCGTGAGGCGCAGCTGCTCTCTCTTCGCCCTGACGTGAAGGTGGTTTCTCTGCGAGGCAATGTTCCCTCGCGAGTTGCTCAGGTGCGCGACGGTAAGCTCGGGGCCGCCATTCTCGCGGAAGCGGGGTTAGATCGTCTCGGGCTTGCGCTCGAGGGCGTTCGCCGAGCTGCTTTGCGCGAGGACGATTTCATTCCAGCGCCTGCCCAAGGAGCTTTGGGAGTTGAAGCTCGGGAAAGCAGCGAGCCAGCATTGGCCGCAGCCCTCCATGCTTTGAACCAGCCCGACTTGGAAAAACGCACTCGGATTGAACGCCGGATTTTGCGAGATCTAGAGGGCGGCTGCACCCTTCCGCTCGGGGTGCTTTGCGAACCGGCCGCGGGCGGAAAGTACCGTGTTCGGGCCTTTCTGGGAGCCTACCAAATGTCCGGAGAGGCGCGCCGGGATTGGGTTTCCTTCCGTCGTTTTGACATTTCTCTAGAGGACGAGGATGCTCTGGTCGCCCAAGTCGTGGCGCATTTTCGAGGGCCCTGAAGAGCATGCATTCGTACCGAGTTTTGGTCACGGGAGATCGGGAAAACTGGCCCGAGATCCAGGTCGGAACACCCCCGTGCCCCGTCGCGTGGGAAGCCGTTTCCGTGCTCTCCTATGAGCGCCTACCCGTCGATTCCGAACTTCTTGAGCAGCTCGCCAACAAACCCAAAGACTGGATTGTTTTTGCGAGCCCGCGCGCTGTCGCATTTTGGACTGAAACACTTTTAGAAGCGGGCTATGAATTGCCGCCAGAAACGCGTGTCGCGTGTATTGGGCAAAAGACAGCCGAGGCGGCCGAGCAGGATGGCTATACCGTCGATTTCTGCCCGCGCGAACCCGGCACGGAGGGGTTTCTAGAAGGCTTCGAGCGCCACCTCAGTGGCGGGCCATCGAGCTTTGTTTTGCCAGCAGCTGAGGGTGGGCGCAGCACTTTGCGCGATCGGCTGCGGCAGCTTGGACACGAAGTCCATTCGCTTGCACTGTACCGCACGCAGGCAGCCGAAGACCTCTCGGATCGGTTGCACAGCATCGATTGGTCAGCAGCGCAGGCGATCGTTTTTACAAGCCCGTCGTCGGCAGAAGCGGTTTTAGCGCGAGTGGACCTTCCGCAAGATTTACAAGTAGTGGCTTTGGGAAGTTTCACCGGAGGCTTCCTGCAGCGCCAAGGATTCCCACGCCCCAAGCTTTTGCCGGATTCGGATTTTGCTCGTTTAGGAGAGGTAGTGTCGTGAACTTGAAAGAACGGCCGCGCCGCCTGCGCGCATCCTTCGCAGTCCGTGAACTCGTCGCTGAAACGCACTTGAGCTACCGCAATCTCGTGCAGCCTTACTTTGTCTCGCCTCTGAAGATCGATTCCGAACCCATCCCAGGTTTTGGTGATGTCCGTCGCTATGGGAAAGAAGCGCTCCTGCACCAAGTCGAGAAGGATTTGGAAAATGGCGTACGGCATTTTCTGCTCTTCGGCGCTGCTGCCGAGAAAGACGCCGTTGGATCCGAGAGCGCGAACGAAGACGCCGCCGTTCCGCAAGCGTTGCAACGCCTCAAGGCAGCTTTCGGTTCGCAAGCGAGTTTTTACGCCGACATCTGCCTTTGCCCGTATACCTCCCACGGCCATTGCGGGGTTTGGGAGCAGGGGCAAGTCGTTAATGACGCTTCCGTTGAGCTGCTCGTGAAATCCGCTGTCGTGCATGCGCAAGCGGGCGCAGATTTCGTAGCGCCTTCGGACATGATGGATGGGCGCGTGGGCGCCATCCGGCAAGGGCTTGATACCGCCGGATACACCGACACGGGGATTCTTTCTTACACCGCGAAGTTTGCATCGCAATATTACGGCCCATTCCGCCATGCCCTCGATAGCGCGCCTGAAGCGGGATCCGATCGGCGTGGGTACCAAATGGACTCACGCAATGTGCGCGAATCTCTGCGTGAACTGCGCTTAGACATCGAAGAAGGCGCGGACATGGTGATGGTGAAGCCTGCTTTGGCTTACCTCGACATCTTGGCGCAAGTGCGGGCGAACTGCGATGTGCCCGTTCTTGCTTACAGCGTGAGTGGCGAATACCAAATGGTGCGGCTGATGGCCGAAGCCGGTCTCGCCACGGAACGCGATTTGGCCGTTGAGAATCTCCAAGCCATCCGCCGTGCAGGCGCGTCGGCGATTATTACTTATTTTGCGAGCCGCGCAGCGGAACAGAGGTGGTTGTGAAGCAGGAACAGTCTTTAGCTTGGTTTGAGCGCGCGAGCCGGTTGATTCCTGGTGGCGTGAATTCTCCGGTGCGTTCTTTCAAGCACGTCGGGCGTGCGCCGGTGTATTTCGAAAGAGCACAAGGGCCCTATCTTTTCGATGTCGATGGCAATCGGTACACGGATTTTTGTTTGGCCTTTGGGCCCCACTTGCTCGGCCACACGGCGCCCGCCGTAGTCGCCGCGATTACAGAGCAAGTGCAAAAGGGCATGACGTACGGCGCTTGCCACCCTGGTGAAGTGCGCTTGGCGGAGTGGATTCTTAAGGCTTATCCGTTTTTCGATAAAGTGCGCCTGCTCAATAGCGGCACGGAAGCCGTGATGACAGCGGTGCGCCTGGCGCGTGGTTTTACGGGACGGCCCAAAGTGATCCAGTTCGAGGGCTGCTACCACGGCCACAGCGATGGCTTACTCGCAAAAGCCGGAAGTGGCGTGGCGTTCCTCGGCGAATCGAGCTCGCAAGGCGTACCGGCGAGCATCGTGCAAGAAACATTGGTTTGCCGCTACGACGACTTTAGTTCTCTCCAGCACGCATTCGAAGCACACCCGGGACAGATTGCCGCCGTGATTTTAGAGCCGGTCGCAGCGAACCATGGGCTTTGGGTCCCTTCCCGGGAAGCCCTGCAAAACATTCTATCTCTCGCGCGGCAGAACGGCGCGTTGGTGATTTTTGACGAAGTGATTTGCGGTATGCGCTTGGGCTTCCATGGCGCGAGCGGGTTCTTCGATCTCCAACCCGATCTAGTCACTTTGGGCAAGGTGATTGGGGGAGGGATGCCGGTGGCGGCTGTCGTTGGGCGGTCGGAGGTGCTCTCGCACTTAGCGCCCGCGGGCAGTGTTTACCAAGCCGGTACGCTTTCCGGAAATCCCTTGGGCGTCGCTGCCGGTTGCGCCGTTTTCGAGCAGGTCTATGAGAGCTCGCTTTACGAGGACTTGGCCAAAAGCACGCGGGAGTTTGTCGGCGAGCTTGCTGAAATTCTGGGTGACCGCGCGGTCGTGCGTTCTGTCGCGTCTTTGTTCTGGATCCATTTCGGCAATCCGGGCGAAGCTTTCCCGCTGGAAGTCTCCGATAGCGCGCGGGAGCAGTACGCGGCGTTCTTCCGCTCGGCCTTAGACCAGGGCGTCTACCTACCGCCCTCGCCCTACGAAGTCGGTTTCCTCTCCAAAGCACACACGCCGGAGGTCTTAAAGGACGCCCTGGCACGAATTAAAGAGGTCCGGGGATGAGCCGCGGGCGCCTTCAGCGCTATTGGCTGCGGACCTTCGCTTTGATCACGCTACTGGTCCTGGCACAGGTGAGCTGGTGGGCTTTCGTCTTCACGCGGGATGCCAACCGCATCGCCGAGTTAGAGGCATCGCAGATATCGCCTCCATCGGCAGAGCAGATCGAACACAACCTCCACCAACGTAAGCGCATGGTTTTCTCCGAGGCGTTCTTTTTCGCCTTTATGACATGCTTTGGCCTTTGGCTGCTTTACCGTGCATTGGAAAAAGAACGGCAATCGCGCGAAGCGCAGCGGAGCTTTATTGAAGTGTTTTCTCACGAGTCGAAAACGCCGCTCACGGCTTTGAAACTGCGTTTGGAATCTCTGCGCGAAAAGACGGCAGATCCGCAAGAGGCCGACGGTTTGAACCGGGCCTTGGAGGAAGTCCGCCGCCTGACCAGCGTTTTTGAAAAGGCCATGAATCTCAACCGCACGGAGAGCCAGGCCTTGCGCTTTGAGAACATCCCGCTGGCCGAAGTCGTCGAATCCGTCGTGCGGCGCCTGCACCCTTGGTTAGAAGCGCAAGGCGCCCAGTGTGAGCTCGCGCTGGATGAAAGTGTCTGTGTGGAAGGCGATTTTGCGAGTCTCCAAACGAGCGTCCAGGGATTGCTGGAGAACGCGGTGTTGTATAACCCGAGTCTCGAGAAGCACGTGCGCCTCGAGGTTTTTACACGCGGCGCGAAGGCTTGCTTGCGAGTGGCAGACAACGGTCCCGGCGTGGGCGCTCAGGATGCGCCCTTGGTCTTTGAGAGGTTCTACCGTGGGCGCTCGGGCAAGACCGTGCCAGGGACGGGGCTGGGCTTGTACCTCGCCCGCACCGTCGTGGAAGCACACCGCGGGATTTTGCGCCTGGTGAAATCGGAAATGGGCGCCTGCTTTGAAATGGAATTGCCGCAACGGAGTCTGGCATGAACGCTCGGCTTTGTTTTGTCGAAGACGACCCGACCATTGCAGACTTGGTTTCCGAGAAATTGCGCTCGCGCGGGTTTGAAGTTTGCCTTTACGATTCAGCCGAACATGCTCGAGAAAACCTTCTGGGGCACGACGTCTATGTATTCGATTGGATGTTGCCGGGTGCTTCGGGCCTGGAGCTTTGCGCCCAGCTGCGCGAGCAACAACCCAAAGCCCCCATCCTCATTCTCTCGGCTCTAGGCGATCCCTCCCACCGCGTCGAGGGGCTGCGTGCCGGAGCCGACGATTACCTGACCAAGCCCTTTGAGATGGACGAGCTTTTGCTGCGTCTCGATGGGATGCTCCGGCGGCGCTCTTGGTACGGCGAGGCGCCCGCGAGTGGTGTGGAGTTTCGTTGGGAAGGTGGCTGGGTGGACTTCGAGCAGCTTTTGGGTGAGAGTCGTGGCGAACGTTTCCGCCTGACGCAGAAAGAGGCCATGCTGTTCAAGCTCTTCGTCGAGCGTTCCGGCGAAATCGTCACACGAGACGAAATCCTCGACCGCGTTTGGGGGTATCACCTTTTTCCGTCGACGCGCACGGTAGATAATTTCATCGTGCGCTTGCGCAAGTATTTTGAGAAGGAGCCCGGTAAACCTCGCTATTTTCATTCGGTGCGAGGGATGGGATACCGGTTTACACCATGAAGCCCGATTTGATTAAACACCTCGCAGGCGAACCTTTAGGCCGTTTCCCCGTTTGGGCGATGCGGCAGGCGGGGCGCTACCTGCCATCGTACCGGGCTATCCGCGCCAAGCATTCCTTCTGGGAGATGGTTTCCCTGCCCGAAGTGGCGGCCGAAGTGAGCCTGACGCCCGTTGCTGAGTTGCCGGTCGATGCTGTCATTTTCTTTTCCGATATTCTGACGCTGCCCTATGGTCTGGGCGTGCCCATCGAAATGCGCGAGGGGGTCGGGCCTGTGTGCACGTCTCCTTTACGATCCGCCGCTGCCTTCGCACCATTCGCAGATTTTGAACCGACACGCCATACGCCTTATGTCCCACAAGCGTTGCGGCAGATTAAGGGCCGCATCCCCCAAAGCATGGCGCTCTTAGGGTTTGCTGGCGCCCCCTGGACGGTTTCGTGCTACCTGGCCGGCGGCAAGGCAGGCAAAAAATTTGAGGGCTTGCAGACCTGGGCACACCAAGATCCCCAGGAGCTCCGAGAGGCGCTAACGCTTTTGGCGGGGGCCACGGTGCGGTACCTGCGAGCTCAGATTGAAGCCGGCGTCGATGCCGTGCAGGTTTTTGATACCTGGCTTTGCGAAATGCCCAAGGCTTTCTTCGACAAAGTCTACCAACCGATCCTTGTGCAGATGTTTGAAGAACTCCGCAAAGAGAAAGTGCCGGTGATTTATTTCAGCCGCCACGCGCACCACTTGCTCGACCGGATTGTCGAATTACCGATTGATGTTTTAAGTGCCGACGAGCTTTTGCCTCTCGGCGATATCGACAAGCGCGCAAAAGGCCGGTTGTCGCTGCAAGGCAATTTGGATCCGCTCTTGCTCTTTTGCGATGAGGGAACAGTACGCCGGGAAACGCGGGCCTTGGTGCAAGAAGCTCGCGGGCTTTCTCGGCCTGCGATTCTCAATCTTGGCCATGGCATTTTGCCGGGGACGCCTGTGGCCAATGTAAGGGCCTTTTTCGAAGAGGCGCGCCAGCTATGGGTCTGAGCACCCTCATTGAAAAATACAGCACGGCGGGGCCGCGCTACACCTCGTACCCCACCGCCCCTCAGTGGAAAGATTCCGTGGGCGGAGAAGCGTACCGTGCGGCACTAGGGCGCGTGCGTCCTGGGGAGCCTCTAGCGCTCTATGTGCACCTGCCGTTCTGCGAGAAGCTTTGCTACTACTGCGGCTGCAATATCCAGATTACCGGCGATAAATCCCGCAGCCGCGCTTATGTCGAAGCCGTTGTTCAAGAGCTGCGCTTAGTGCGCGAAGCTTTGGGGGAGTGTAGCCCCTTGTCTCAAATGAGCTGGGGCGGCGGCACACCGACCTTTCTTTCCTGCGAAGAAATGCGCACGCTCTTTAAGGCAGTAGACGGGAACTTTGGTTTTGATTCTAAGGCCGAGATTAGCCTGGAAGTAGACCCCCGGGTAACGACGGTAGAGCAATTAGAAACGCTGCGAGAGCTCGGGTTCAACCGCGCAAGCTTGGGCGTGCAAGATTTCGAAGCGCAAGTGCAGCAAGCGGTGAACCGCGTGCAACCCGCCGAGCAGACGCGCCGTCTTCTCGACGAATGCCGTCGGTTGGGATTTGAGGGCGTCAACTTTGATCTGATTTACGGCCTGCCACTGCAGACCTTTGAGAGTTTTGCGCGCACTGTCGACGCCGTGGCGGAAATGCGCCCGGATCGCATTGCGCTTTATAACTATGCGCGCCTGCCGTCTCTACTCAAGCACCAGACGATTTTAGAGAAGTACTCCATGCCGTCCGCGTCGGAGCGGGTGGGGATTTTCACTCACGCGTACGACCAGCTACGGGCCGCGGGTTACGTCGCTATTGGGATGGATCACTTCGCTTTAGAGGGCGATGCCCTGGCAAAATCCCTCCGCGAGGGAAAGCTTTACCGAAATTTCATGGGTTATACCGTGAAGCAAGGGAAGCACCTTTTAGGGGTGGGAGCGTCGGCAATCGGCGAAGTCGGGGGTGGTTTTTTTCAGAATTTGAAGAAGGCTTCTGAGTACGAAACGGCCGTCGGACAAGGGCAGTTTGCAGTGCACCGTGGCCTGATGTTAAGCGACGATGATCTTCAGCGGAAATGGATCATCCAAAACCTGCTTTGCCATTTTGGTTTCGAGGCAGATGCCTTCGAGCGAGAATTCGGCGAGAAGTTTAGCGAACGCTTTTCTCGCGAGTGGGATTCTCTCGAGGCATTTGAAGGCGATCGCCTGATTGAGAGACAGGGTGGCGCTATACGGGTGACGGAGCAGGGGCGTTTGTTTATCCGTAATATTGCCATGGTTTTTGATGCCTACCTGACGCGTGGTAACACGGTTTTTTCCAAGACTGTTTAGAGGGTATGTCTCCGAAGTGACTCTTGTAAAAAACTAGAGTATAGAATGGGGAGACGGAGGGAACGATGGCAACAAAAGTTGCGAAAGTCGGTGTCAAAAAAGAAGAAGGCTGGCTCTACTATCTCGACAAAAAGGGAAACATTTCCCGTGCGAAGATGGGCCGGGGGCGTAAGGGCTCCAAAGCTAAGCCTCAAGTGGTCGCAAAGGTTGGCGTGAAGCGCCAGTCTGGCTTCCTCTATTTCGTCGACAAAGCAGGCGATTTGTCTATGGCGAAAATGTCCCGCAAGGGCCGCAAAAAAGTCGCCAAGAAAAAGACTAAATCTAAAGCACGCCGTAAGAAATAAGACGGTGAGCCGAAAACTATGCTGAATTCCCGAGCGCAGATGCCGAGTCCCCGTAACGAACCGGTATTCGACTATGCGCCGGGACAGCCTCAGACAGCCGCCCTGAAGGGGGCGCTGAAAGAGCTGCTTGGCACTCAGATTGAAGCGGCTCCGATTCTCGACGGGAAGGAGCTTCGGACGGGTAAAACCACCGAAATCCATCCCCCTCACCGCACCAGCCACCGCCTCGGGGTTTTCCACGAGGTTGGGGCAGCTGAGGTGGCGAAAGCCATCGAAGGTGCCCGACGGGCAGCACCCGGTTGGGCTGCGATGGCCGCAGAGGATCGAGCCGCTATTTTTTTGAAGGCAGCGGATCTCCTGGCGGGTAAGTACCGCTACCGCATCGCCGCAGCGACGATGTTGGGGCAGAGCAAGACATGCCACCAAGCCGAAATCGACGCATCCTGCGAACTGGTCGACTTCCTGCGCTACAATTGCGCATTCCAAGAGCAGATTTACCAGATGCAGCCGTATTCCCCGCCGGGAATGTGGAACCGCCTGGATTACCGTGCGCTCGAAGGTTTTGTTTTCGCAGTCACTCCTTTTAACTTCACCGCCATTGCTGGAAACCTGCCCACGTCGGCAGCTTTGATGGGCAATGTGGTGCTTTGGAAGCCGGCATCGACGTCGGTTTATTCCAATTACCTGTTGATGAAAGTTTTCGAAGAGGCAGGGCTTCCCCCGGGCGTGATCCAGTTTTTGCCCGGCAGTGGGGGAACTGTCGGCGATCCTGTGCTCAAACACCGCGATCTCGCAGGCGTGCACTTCACGGGTAGCACGCGCGTGTTCCAGCAGATGTGGGGCACGATCGGTGCGAACATCCAGAATTACAAAAGCTACCCACGTATCGTCGGAGAAACGGGCGGCAAAGACTTTATCGTCGCGCACCCATCGGCAGACGAAGATGTGATCATCGCGGCTCTTGTCCGCGGTGCCTACGAGTACCAAGGGCAGAAGTGTTCCGCGGCGAGCCGCTGCTACCTGCCGAAAAGCTTGTGGCCTCGTTTGAAAGAGCGCCTGATCGAAGAAATTAAAACGATGAAAGTCGGCGACGTAGCGGATTTCAGCTGCTTTATGGGTGCTGTGATCGATGCTAAATCACGCGACAATATCCGTGGCTATTTGGATCGCGCTAAAGCTAGCAGCGCAGCAAAGATTCTGACTGGTGGGGAATTCGCGGACGGTGGTTATTTCGTTTCCCCGACTTTGATTGAAGTCGCCGATCCAAAATACCAAACCATGTGCGAAGAGATCTTCGGCCCTGTTTTGAGTGTTTATATTTACGATGACGCCAAGTGGGAAGAAACGCTCCATCTCATTGACGATACCTCGATGTATGCACTGACAGGCGCCATCTTAGCCCGCGATCGCGAAGCGATTGCGCAGGCGACACGCGTGCTTTCGCAGAGCGCCGGCAATTTCTATATCAACAACAAGTGCACCGGCGCCGTCGTGGGCCAACAGCCCTTCGGGGGAGCGCGCGGCTCGGGCACCAATGATAAAGCGGGAAGCCTTTTCAACCTGCTGCGCTGGACGAGTACGCGTACTGTGTCCGAAACCTTGCTGCCCCCTACGAATTACCGTTATCCCTACCTGGGATAAGCGAGCTGAACTGCAAATTACCCTCGAACGGCCTTCGTTTTGTGCTAAAGACCGTCGGTGTTTACCCCTACATTTTACAAACTGAGCGCCGCAGCCGGCGGCTGTGGCGCTGTGAGATTTCTGACCCTTCTATCGATGGCCCTGGCCTTTGCGGCCGAGGGTGCGAAGCGTTCCCCTCGGGAGCTAAGCTGCCCAGACCTGATTGCACAATCCGGCCGAAAAGAGGCTCGGGAGGAAATCCGGCGCCGTATTTTCGACAAAGCGACTCCCGGCGAAGAGCGGCTGGGCCTTGTCGACGCTTTATATTCCAAAATTCGGACGGACAGCGATGCGCTGAGTTCCTTCCGCTACCAAGCCCGCAGAGACTCCTGCCCAGGGAAGAACGCTCCGCGGAATGAATGCATTCCAGGCCTGTTTGCTCGTCTGTACCTAGCCTCTGCGGGGGATTTCGATTCGATGATGACGTCGGATGTGTCGCGCGCACTGAGCATGGATGAACTCCAGGGTTTTATATTTCTCAACCCGGCGGTTCCAGTGCGAGGGCTCACACTGCGCGGGAAAGCGATTTTGGACACCCTTACTCGAGGGATTACCGAAAGCCCTTTGATCGATGCCGATTATGTTTGCGCGCTTGCGGGCGATATAGAAATGACTCAGCGTCCGCACCCGGTACCGATGTTCTTTCACCTCTTGCGCAATCGTCTGCTCGGCACGATGGGAGCGGGGGCATTGTTTCGCAGCTCTCTCGAAACACAGGCCCTTGGTGATCCACGGGCTATCGGAGAACGCCTGGCGCCGTGGTTTAAATCGGGGCCGATCCTACTCAGCCGCGATTCTTTCAACCGATACCTTCTCGGAGTGCATATCGGCGATTTCCTGCATTTCAAGCTCGATGTGCTCATCCAACTCGACAACACACTTATTGAGCACCGGTTCCGATTTGCGTCGAGGCCCGACTACCCCGCCGGTCTACAAGGCCATCGTTTTTCGATTCAGAATCGGCAGAGGGAAGTTCTGGCCCGCTTTACTGTGGGATCAAATGAAGTCGAAATTTTAGAGGCAGCGAAACTGCAGTCGGAGCGCGCGAACTTTTACCTAGCCTGGGAAGGCCTCGCGCCTTAAACGGGTTTCTTCTTCTTGTGGCGTGGGTGATTCGGATTGCTGCGCGCTTTGTGACGGCGGTACCAACGGACTCCGATACCGACTGCGACCAGCACGATGATCAGCGTGATTGCATTTTTGACGTTCTTCACGCGCTTGAGAATTTCCGAAATCTCATTGCCGAAGAAGTGGCCCAGAGCATAGCCGAGGCCGACCCACGCCGGCACGCTAAGAAGCGCAGCAAGGGCATCGAATAACAAGAAACGCGAATAGCGGACCTTCATCGCGCCGGCCATGAAGAAAACGACCGCGCGGAATCCCGCTACGAAACGCGCAAAGAAAACGAGTTTATCGCCGTACTTACGGAAGTAAGCGCCCGCGCGCCGGACACGGGCGGGCGGGAAAATGCCCTGCAGCTTGTGTTGGCGCAGAATGCGTTTGCCGATTTTTCGGCCCATGAAGAAAAGAACAGTATCGCCCACCAGCACGCCGAGGACGGTCACGGCGAGGGCAGGGGCCCACTTCATCGTGCCATCCCAGATGAGATATCCTGTAGCGATGAGCGGGATATCTTCCGGCAAGGGAAGGCCTAAACCGCACGCAAAAAGGATCCCGAATATAATCAGGTATGCAATATTCGAGGATAAGTTAGTGAGGTAGTTTAGGAGACGTTCCATTTTGAAGGGCCCACAGTACCTTATCGCCCAGTAAGGACAAGAGTTTTAGCGATTTGGGGCCTTTTCGCCCCACCGTGACAAGGGCCTGAGGTTCTTGGTAAACCAGTAACGTCGATGAGCGTCAAAAAGCCGAAAAAAAGTGCGGAGAAGGCCCCTAAAAAGGCAGCCCCCAACCGTAAAATGGTGACCAAAGCCAGTAAGCCTGCAGGCTCGGGCTCGACTTCGCTCACGCAGACTGATCCGCTTTTGTCTGCCTATCTCAAGGAAATCCAAAGGTACCCTCTTCTTTCGCGCGAAGAAGAGCACGAACTAGCGGTGAAGTTCTCCGAATCCAAGGATCGAGAATCGCTCCAGCGCCTAGTGACGAGCAACCTGCGTTTCGTTGTGAAAATTGCGTTTGAGTATGTGCACTACCGCGCCAAACTTCTGGATCTTATCCAAGAAGGCAATATGGGGCTGGTCCGCGCGGTGCAGGATTTCAATCCGTACAAAGACGTACGCCTCACAACGTACGCCGTTTGGTGGATTCGTAGCTATATCCAAGACTATCTCCTGCGCAACCACTCGCTTGTGAAGATCGGGACTACGCAGGCGCAGAAGCGCCTCTTCTACCGCTTGCGTGCGGAGCAAAAAAAGCTCGAGCAGATGGGCGTCTCGCCGGGCGAGGGTGTAAAGCTTTTGGCGAGCAAGCTCGATGTGCGCGAACAAGACGTCCGCGAAATGGACCAGCGCCTGTCTCACTCCGAGGTCTCGCTTAATGCGCCCGAGCACCGCGAAGAAAAACGCGAAGCCATTCAAAACCTCGCCGATCCAGGCGAAGCGCCCGATACGGCTTTGGGCGATCAAGAACAGCGCAAGATTTTCCACGAAGTCTTACAGAAGTTTGCGACAACACTCGAAGGCCGCGAGAAATTGATTTTCCAAGAGCGGCTAATTTCCGAGTCCCCCCTGACGCTGCAGGAAATCGGCGATAAGTACTCCATTACCAAAGAGCGCGCCCGCCAGATCGAAGAGCACGTAAAGAACAAACTGCGAGAATTTGTGCGCGAGAATTACCCGGACTTTAAGCTGCTCTCGATGCCTTAATCCCCGCCCCAACGGCGCCGGTTGCGGTTCACCGATAGGCGCATCTTAGCGGCCTTGTACAGCATCGGCCCGAAGAAAACGAAATAAGGGCTCAGCATGATCACTAAGTAGATTTTCACGTACATATTGCTCGTGAAGAATTGGTAGGCCAAGAGCGCGCCGGCGAGTGCGGCCAGCCACTTCGCTTTAACGGGCAGGATGCCAAAGAAATAAAGCTCCTGATCGGGGAACAAAGATCCAAACGCCAAGCTCACATTCGTCAGGACGTGCTGCCAGATGGGTAGCGGCACCCCCGCATAAAAGGAAGCGCCCATCGCGGCGAGGTAACTCAAGATGGTGAAAATCGTTGTCGGCGCTTCGCCCCAGGAACTCTCTAGCTGGCCGAAGATGAAATACGCGTAGAGAACGAAAAAGAGCAGCAGGATTGGGCCGCTCGTGACCGGGAACGCGAAGACTCTCCAGTATTCCCCATCCATAAACGCGACCGGATCAAACAAGAAGCGATCGAGCGGCGCATTCAAAACATGCTGGCCCACGAAGCCCAGAACGGCTAGGCCTGAAATCAACATCCCTAAGTTCGGAAGGCTGATGAAATCTAGTTTACCGACAAGGAAGCGGAGGTATTTGGGGAAGCGGTGGTCCATGGTGTTGCTGCCTCGCACTGGGTGATGAAATAGTGGTGTACGGCTATCGAGTCCGTTAATTCTGGATGGAAAGTACCCGCTAAGCAACGGCCTTGCGCGACGAGCACGGGCTCTCCTTTGTGTTCAAAAAGCACATCGACACCCGCGCCGACTTTCTGGATGCGGGGGGCGCGAATAAAGACGCCTTCAATCGGAGTTCCTTCCCATGCAACACCGGGTTTCAATTCTGCGGTGAAGCTATCGACCTGGCGCCCATAAGCATTGCGCGCGATTTCGATATCAATCGCACCTAAAGACTCTTGCTCCGGGTGTGTCACTTTGCGGGCCAGTAAGATCGCGCCGGCACAAACGCCGAGCACGGGGCGTGTCTGCACAAACTCACGCAGGGGTTCCCACAAGCGGTTGAGTTTGAGCAGGTGGATCATCGCCGTGCTTTCCCCGCCTGGCAAAATGATGCCAGCGAGTCCAGAGAGCTGTTCGGGTTTGCGGACGTAAACGGGGGAGGCGCCGATGCGACCCAGCAAGCGTGCATGAGGCTCCACGGCGCCTTGAAGGGCCAGGATGCCTATTTGCAAGCGCGCGTTCACAACCTTACCAGCCGCGCTCCTGCAGCCGTTCTTCCGGCCGGAGCTTGGTGATGTCTAGACCGCGCATGGCGACGCCCAAACCGCGGGAGCACCGGGCTAGGATCTGCGGGTCTTGGAAATTCGCGGTGGCTTCCACGACAGCGTGTGCGAGTTTTTCCGGGTTTTCGGATTTGAAAATCCCTGAACCCACGAAAACGGCTTCCGCGCCAAGCTGCATGCAGAGAGCCGCATCAGCTGGGCTCGCTACGCCCCCGGCTGCGAAATTGGGGACAGGGAGTTTGCCCGATTGGGCGACGAGTTTTACCAAGGGGAGGGGCGCGCCCAATTCCTTGGACTCGTTCATTAGCTCTTCGGGGCCGAGGGTTGTCAGCCGGCGCATCTGCGCTTTGATCTCACGCAAGTGGCGGACGGCTTCGACGATATTCCCGGAGCCTGCTTCGCCTTTTGTGCGGATCATGGCCGCGCCTTCACCGATGCGGCGGAGCGCTTCGCCCAGATTCCGTGCGCCGCAAACAAACGGGACGGAGTACTGAAACTTGTCGATATGGTAGCGGTCGTCAGCTGGGGTGAGGACTTCGCTCTCGTCGATATAATCAACGCCCAACGCTTCCAAGATCTGCGCTTCCACGAAATGGCCGATACGGGCTTTGGCCATGACCGGAATAGAAACGGCATCCATGATTTCTTGGATGATTTCTGCATTGGCCATGCGAGCCACGCCGCCTTCTTTGCGGATATCGGCCGGAACACGTTCCAAAGCCATGACGGCAACCGCTCCGGAGCGCTCGGCAATCAATGCCTGCTCGCGGTTCACCACGTCCATGATCACACCGCCCTTGAGCATTTCTGCTAGACCGGTCTTTAGCTTCATTTCCGACACCAAAACCTCCTGAAAGAAGACTTATTCTCATAGCTTAGAGGCTGGGTCCGCGCAATAGACGGGGCAAAGAACCACGGTATCGGCTACTTGCACGGGGAAAGCGCGTTATGACGCTTCTGGTGTTGCCAGAGCGAGCCGCTTCGCCTAGTGTTTCCGCCAGCGAAACATGCCGGATCTAGCGCAAAGCGTACTCGGAACGCGGTCCATCCTGGGTACTGAAGGTCTCGAAGCGGCAGCCGCCCGCAAAATCCTAGACACAGCTTTTTTCTTTAAAAACCACTGGCGCGAGTTTGCCTACCGAGATTCCCCCGTAGCGGGCAAGACGGTGGTGCTTTTCTTTATGGAGAACAGCACCCGCACGCG
>JAIEOG010000094.1 GCA_019750655.1 bacterium | reverse complement strand
CCCGTTGCTGAGAAAGGGTTTTCATTCTTCGACGATCTTATGGTGGCAGGCTTCGCGGTACTGAAGCTGGTGCCGGCGCAGGGATGTTTCGCTGACAGCATCACCGGGTTCGACTTGCGCAAGTTCCCCCAGTGCATGTGCCATGACCAAGCGCACGCCAATATCTCGTTCTGTCCTGTAGTGGCCGAGCATCCAATTCCAAGTCGTTCCATCATCGCCGGAGGCGATCACTTCGCCGAGGTAAAAAACGATCGCCCGCCGTGCATCGGGGGTCGTTTCTGGCTTTTCAAAAGTTTCGCGCAAGACAGATTCGGTTGCAGGCGCTGTGTGGCGATCGCGGTGCCGTTGCGCTAGTGCCATGGCAGCTTGAATGCCCGCTTCGGGATTTTCCGCGGTAGTAGGCGCGCAAATCACGTCCACTAAAACTTGATCGTGCGTAGGAAGGGAACGAATAGCATAGGCTGGTAATGCAATCAGGGCCGCAAAGGCCCAGCTCGTAACCGTCAACCTCATGCGGGCAATCCTAACAGTTTCGTCAGAATCATTCCACGGGCGATGAGGCCGGGGTTTGTTTTTTTACGGTTGGTTTAGGCACGCTTTGGGGCGTGCGCTGAGATTCGTGCGCACAAGCAGGCTGGAAGCCGAGCTCGCAGGAACGCGTGAGCAAGTTCTTCGCTTCCATCTGCTGGCCTTGCACCCAGTAGATCTGACCCATTAAGTGCAGTGCTTCGGGGTAATGCGGATCAGCGTGGTTTTTCGAAAGTTCACCGACTTTTTGTAAGTAAGGCAAGGCGGCGAGGTAATTCTTCTCGTTGTATTTCAAATATGCGAGTACGAGCAGCGGTTTGGTGGAAGCAGGGTGGAGGTTGATCCAATTCTCCACCACTTCGATAGCGCCGGTCGTATCTTTGAGGGAGAGCTTCGCGAAGGCTTGGTTTTCCAAAAGCCATTCGTCCTGCGCATCTCGTTGCAAACCGCGCTCGATGACTTCGAGTGCTTCGCCTGTTTGTTGCTGCTGGAACAGGACCTGCGCTTCTAAGCGGTAACCAATCGTGCTGTCGGTGGCATACTTACGTTGGAGGGCGCGAGCCAAGATGATCGCCTTTTCGGGAGAACGCGTGAGGTCGCGGAATTCGAGAAAAAGCTCAGCCGCTTCGATGAAGAATTCCCGGCTATGTTTCTCTTCGCGCATCAAGCGGTCGAGTTCTTCCATCTGCTTTTGGGCTTCTTGAGTAAGCCCCGAGCGCAGGTACAACGCGATTAGGCGCACGGTCGCGATGGGGTGATCCGGATCAATCGTGAGCGCTTTGCGGTAAGCCGCAATGGCGGGTTCGAGACGGCGCTGTTGCGTGTAAAGGCCCGCGAGAGTGATGAAGAGTTCGGGATCCTTGCCGTAGGATTGCGAGAGCTTTTCACCCTCGGTAATAGCTTCAGCGACTTTGCCTTCCCGCTCTAGCTGCTTGAGGGAGTTCAAGCTGCGATCGAAATCCGCGGGGGGGCGGCCGCTTTCGCCACCGACGAACATCCAGCAAAATGCCAGCGCTGCAAAACCCATGGCGATACGTTTGCGCATCGGAGATAGGTGGCGCAGCTTTTCGAAGAGCGATACCTGCTTCAGAGCTTTCTTTTTAGGTGGCGCTGTTTCAAAAGTCGGTTCGCGCTTCATCGGCGCCTGGGTGGCTTCGAGATTCGAAGTCTCGGCAGCAGCCGGGGCGGGCGTTGGATCGAAAACGGGTTCTTTGCGTTGAGCAAAGCTCCCGGACAGATCCGGATTTTCGTGCACGGGTTGCAACGGGGGTGTGTGTTTTTCCACGAGCTCCGTGGCGTCGCCCAATTGGCAATCAAACAGCGTGTTGCCGATTTGCAGGCGATCGCCGTCCTGCAGGGTGGCGCCTGCAGAAGGGTGGCCGTTGTGGAGCGTGCCGTTGAGGCTTTTCAGATCGGTGAATGCGAGCTCGCCGGTCTTCGTATCGAAAATGAGCGCGACGTGTGAGCGCGAGATACGCGGATCCTGCAGCAAGACATCGCCCTTTGTGCGGCCGATGACGGTGCTACCGTTGGGCAGAGGAATGACTTTGCCCTTGTCCTTGCCTTCGATGATGACAAGTTTAGGTTTGATGGATTCGCGTGGCGCCACAGAGATTTATCGGCGTAACGCATGGTTTTCTTAAGAAAATCAGGCTGCTTTGAGAGGGACGAGCTGGGGGCGGGAAGCTGTGGTTTTCATGCGGAATTCCCCGTCGAATACCGCACCGGGTCGAACCTCTATTTGGGGCGCCGTGATGGAACCACGAACCTGGGCCGTCTGGGTAAGCCGGATCTTGGTAGTGGAGCGGACATTGCCTTCCACACGGCCATCGATTGTCACGGGCCCGACGGAGTGGATGGAGCCCTGCACCCAGCCATTGCGGCCGACGCGTAGGGCTTCGGGAGCGGTTTGCTGAATATCGCCTTCGACAGTCCCGTGGATTTGCGCTTCCGAGGAGAAAGTCAGGTCTCCCTGGATTCGGGAGCCTTCAGTGATGAGCGTCGGTGGGAAAATTTCAGTGATAGCGCGGTTCATTCGGTGACCTCGTCTTCGATGGCGCGGCGTTCGTGTTGGAGGAGTGTGCCTTGTGAATCAAAAATATAAACATTCACGGCGAGAGGCCGCAAAAGCTTGCCCACCTTGAATGTCGCAGTGGCCTGCAAGGCGCGCGTGATACGGAACGCGCGGTGCTCGAGGCCTGCCAGTTCGTTCGGGTTGAGTTCGTCTCGCGTCTGTCCGCCCGGGAAAATCTGGTAGCGCGTGCGGACGGGCATCGACGGTTCGCTGCCGCCGATACGTGGGACTTCCATTTCCAAAACAGCGAGCAGGCTTCCTTCGGCCGGTACGGAATGTTTGTTCAAAAGCGAGAGTTTCACCTGGCAGGTTTCGCCGGCACACTCCGACCGGACCTCCGTTAGTTGCGCGTGGTCTGCGGGCGCCTCTGCGGTTGGAGCGGGTGTGATCGCTAGAGTCGGTGCGGCTTCCACTGGTACAGATTTGGCTAGAGCCGGCACGGGAGAGGGCGTCGCAGCCGTGGTTGAAGGCCCTGCGAGTTCGCGAGCCGGAAGCGGGTAGGCAATCCGGAGGCGCTTTTCGCTTTCGAGCCGCAAGACGTGCTGTTGCAAGTCGCGGTTGATTTCGAGCTCGCGCAAGAAGAGCAGTGTCCCGAGGAAGAGTGCGCCGAAAACTGCCGCCGCTCCGAGCACGTAATTGGAAAGGTGCTGGACGGAGATGCGCGCGGCGTAAGGCATTTCGTCTGACGCGCCGTCAGGCTGCAAAAGAATAGAAAGCGTCCGGTTTAAACCGAAGGGGTTTTTAAATTGCATGGGTATGTAGGGGGTTCAGGGGGCGTTTGAAGTCCGGAGAAAAGCTGCAGGGATGTATTTAGTTTACAGGTCTTTCCGGATAAAATCCAAGAGCCGTCACGCACCGCAGCGAGGGACTCATCTTTGAACTCAGACGCCGTTAAACGCAGTATCCACCGCGCCTCGTGGTTGATGGTGGCAAGCATTGTGCTCTCCCGGATCATCGGGTTTGTCCGCGAATGGGTAATTGCGCAAACTGTCGGCGCTACAGAGCTCACCGACGTCTACTACGCGTCTTTTACGATCCCCGATTTTCTCAATTACCTAATGGCCGCCGGAGCGTTGAGTATCACTTTCATTCCGGTGATCTCTTCCTTCATCGAATCCGGCCGTCCAGAGCTTGCGCGGCAGGTGTACCGCAGTGTTTTGACGTCGATGGGTGGGATTTTGCTGGTGCTGATCCTGATCGCGGAGATTTTTACGGAACCGTTGGCCCGAGTTATCGCGCCAGGCTTCAATGCGGCGCAGATCGAGGCCCTCGTTTTTCTTTTGCGGATCATTTTACCTGCCCAGTTTTTCTTTTACTTAGGCGGCTTAGCGATGGCCGTGCAACAAACGCACGGGAGGTTCTTTCTGCCGGCGCTAGCGCCGATTGTTTATAACGGCGGCATCATTGTTTGTGGGGTGATCTTCCACCAGCAGCTGGGCGTTGCAGGGTTTAGCATCGGGGTGCTTTTAGGTGCGCTCTTGAGCCACGGTGTTTTGCAAGCGTGGGGACTGCACCAGCTGGGATACTCCATTCGACCGAGTTGGAATTTTTCGCCGGAGGTTGTCGCAGCCATCCGCCGGTATCTCTGGCTGACTTTCCCGCTGATGCTGGGCTTTTCGCTGGTGGCGACCGACGAGTGGATCAGCAAGTACTTTGCCAGCCAGCTGGAAAACCGCGCGATTAGCTGGATGGCTTATGCACGGACGGAAATGCGCATCCCGGTCGCGATCATCGGCCAAGCCGCCGGCATCGCGAGCTTCCCTTACATGGCACGGCTCTGGGCTGCGGGTTCGTTCCGCGATTACGGTGAAACGCTACTGCGAGAGTTGATGAAGCTTTGGGCAGCAGCGCCTTTAGCGGCTGTGCTGCTGTTCCGCTTTGCGGATCCGATCACGCACTTTGTTTACGGCGGGAGCCGTTTCACTGCCGATGATTTGGCCAATACGGCACTGGCTTTGAAGATGTTCAGCTTCGGCGTGTTTTTCTGGACGGCGCAGGTCGTGCTCGCGCGGGGCTTTTATGCCTGCCAGATGACTTGGTTGCCGTCGCTTATTGGTGGGCTCTGCAGCGTGCTCGCGATTCCGCTTTATGGTTACTTTGGAAGCGCTTATGGATTTGCGGGGCTGGCGCTAGCAGGGAGCTGCGGTATCGCGGTCTACTGCCTGACGCTTTGGGTTCTCCTGCGGCGGCACCTGAGGACGTATTGCCAGGATCTTTCCCTGCGGCCGTTTTTCAAATTTCTAGCGCTTTGGACTTTAGTGACTGTAGGCCTGTACTTCGTTTCCGAGGGAGTGGCTCTCGTGGGGCTTTACCAGCAAACGCGCCTCTCGGCGTTGTTTGAGGTGCTGGCGGTAGTGGGTGTGGTCGGTGGTCTGGCGATCGGGTTATTGCGGACAGTATTTGCGAAAATGACAGACGGCCCGTTGTATTAACGGGCCGCCTATCTAATCTATTTTTTCTTCGTATAAACCAGCTTCACAACAACGTTGTTCATCAATTTGTCTGAACTGCTGGGGATGTTGTACTGGACGTAAAGAACCGGCTTGCCGTCTTCTAGGCGAATGGCGCCTCTTTCATCGCTGGTTTTTTCGGCCATCTTTGCGCGGTAATGACGGACGCTCGGGGCATTTTCAAAAAGCGCGGGTAAGTTTGCGCCGTTTTGATCGGGACGCCACCACCAGCGCCAGCCATTATTTCTCCCACCCAGCCAGCTAATACCGTAACGTTTCGCGCTCGTCGGGTTTCCATCTCGAATTTCAAAGGGGAGATTGAACTCTGCAATCGGTTGGTAAGTAAAAGCGAGCTTGGTATTTAGGTCGCCCGAGTTTTGAACGTTGTGCACTTTGTCTGCGTTGTCCGGATCACCCGGATTTTTCATGGTCTGGCGGAAAAAATACTCTGCTTTAGCGCCTGGCCCTGTAGCTTCGACGGACACTTCGATTGCCGAAATCTCATAGGTCCCTTTGGGCAGTTGTTCACGGGTGATTAATCCGTCTTTTGGGAACTCGATAAGGGTTTTGCCGCAGCCGACCAGAGCTGTGGTTGCTAGGGCCAATAAAAACAAGCGCTTAGTCATGAGACCTCCGAGAAAAGTGAGGCCTTGTAGCACGGACAGAGAAAGCGGTTCAAGGAGCGTTTTCCGGCACTAGGGGCGGTAGCGGCCGTAGACCGTCGTGAGGGACTCGACGATTTCGCCTAGGCTCGCGTGTGCGGTTACGCAGTCGTAGATATGCGGCAGGAGGTTCTGCTCTTCTTTCGCCGCTCGCACGAGTTTTTCGCGTGCTTGTTGCGCGCGGGCTTGATCGCGGTTGGCTTTGAAGCGTTTGAGGCGGGCGACTTGTTCCTTCTCAACGCTCGGATCGATGCGCAGCACAGGAGGAGCTACGGTTTCTTTTTCCGTGAACTCATTCATCCCGACGACGATGCGCTGTTTCTTCTCAATCTCTAGCTGGTAGCGGTAAGCGGCTTCTTGGATCTCGTGTTGTTGGAAGCCATCCTTGATGCAGGTAACGACGCCGCCCCTTTTCTCGATGGTCTTAATCAGCTCCAGCGCTTCAGCTTCTAGGCGGTCGGTTTGCGCTTCGATGGCGAAACTACCGCCAAACGGATCGACCGTTTGGGTAATTCCGGACTCGAACGCGATCACTTGCTGCGTGCGTAGAGCAAGTTTCGCGGCTTCTTCCGTCGGAAGCCCGAGCGCTTCATCGCGCGAATTGGTGTGGATCGACTGCGCGCCGCCGAGGGCTGCGGCTAAGCACTGCAAGCTGACGCGTACTACGTTCGTTTCAATCTGCTGAGCAATCAAAGTGCTGCCGGCCGTTTGCGCGTGGAAGCGCAGTAAGAGCGATTTCGGATCTTTGGCTTGGTAGCGCTCTTTCATGAGCTTTGCCCATAGGCGCCGGGCCGCGCGGAATTTTGCTACTTCTTCTAAAAAATCATTGTGCACGTTGAAGAAGAAGGACAGGCGCGGCGCAAACTCGTCGATCGGCAGCCCACGTTGGAGGGCGGCTTCGACATAGGCCAAACCGTCGCTCAGAGTAAATGCGATTTCTTGCACCGCTGTACTGCCTGCTTCGCGGATGTGGTAACCGCTAATGGAAATCGTGTTCCAGTTCGGGACTTCTTTGCGGCAGAACTCAAAAACATCTGCCGTGAGTTTTAAGCTTGGCCCGGGGGGGAATGCGTAAGTGCCTCGCGCGATGTATTCCTTCAAAATATCATTTTGGATGGTGCCGCGGAGTTTCTCGCGCGGGATGCCCTGTTTATCGGCGGTGGCGAGGTACAAGCACAAAAGGATCGAGGCCGTCGCGTTGATGGTCATCGACGTGCTGATTTCGTCTAGGGGCAAGTCTTTCAGCACAATCCCCATGTCTTCGAGGGAACTAATCGCCACGCCGACGCGGCCGACTTCTCCTGCCGCAAGGTTATGATCGGAGTCGTAGCCCATTTGCGTGGGAAGATCGAAAGCGATGGAAAGACCGCTGATACCTTGGGACAGCAAGTACTTGTAACGTGCATTCGAAGCCGCGGCATCGCCAAAGCCGGCGTACTGGCGCATCGTCCAGACTTTTTTCGTGTACATCGAAGCATGGATGCCTCGCGTGTACGGAAACACCCCAGGGGCCTCGATGGGGTGTTGGAGGTCGGAGGCATCGAAAATAGACTTCGGCGGTTTCATAGCGTCACTCTAGCGGCGCTTGGCCAGCTTGCCAACCCGAGCCGACTTGAAGAGCGTGGATCGACTTGGTAAGGTTCTTGGGCTCAATAGGGGAGGGTTATGGAACGGTTTTTTACAGGCAGCCACGAAGAAGTCATCTGCTTCAATGATCCCTCGGTGGGTTTGAAAGCCATCGTTGCGATCCACAACACGCAAATGGGCCCAGCCCTCGGCGGTTGCCGGATGTGGCACTACGAATCGTCCGACCTCGCACTCGAAGATGCACTCCGCCTTTCCAAGGGGATGACCTACAAAGCCGCTGTGGCAGGTTTGAACCTGGGTGGCGGTAAAGCCGTCATCATCGCTAACCCCAAGACCGACAAGAACGAGGCGCTTTTTCGCTCCTTTGGCTCATTCATCGAGAGTCTCAATGGCCGTTACATCACGGCCGAAGACGTCGGCACCGACGTCAATGACATGGAATTCATTTTCATGGAAACGTCCCATGTGGTCGGCGTGGAACGCACCCATGGTGGCTCTGGCGATCCTTCACCCTGGACTGCAAAGGGCGTCCTGGAAGGCTTGCGCGCGGCGGTTGAAGTGAAGCTCGGCAAGACGGACCTCAAAGGCCTTTCCGTTGCCGTCCAAGGCGCGGGCCATGTGGGCCAGCACTTGGTCGAAATGTTCCTGATGAACGGTATGCGCGTTTATGTTTGCGATATCGATCGCTCGCGCTGCGATACATTTGCGGACAAACCAGGTGTGACGGTGGTCGGTACCGACGAGATTTACGATACCGATGCGGATATCTTCTGCCCCTCGGCTTTGGGCGCCATCATTAACGAAAAAACGATTCCCCGGCTTAAATGCAAGATCGTTGCTGGGAGTGCCAATAACCAGCTGGCGACGCCGGAAGCGGGCGATGAGCTCTTCCGCCGCAAGATTCTCTATGCTCCGGATTATGCAATCAACGCGGGCGGCTTGATGAACGTTTCGATTGAGCTTGAGGGCTACGACGAAACGCGCGCCAACCGCATGATGCGCAACATTTACTACGTGATGAAATCCATCTTGGCCCATTCGGCCAAAGAGAATCTGCCTGAGTACCGTTGCGCCGATCGCGTGGCGGAAAAACGCATCCAGGAAATCGGCAAGCTGCGGGCCCGGTATCTCGGTACGGGAAAACCAGGTTTCCCTCACCGTGCCGTCCGACGCTAAATGAAAGACAACGTTCTCAATAAGGACTCGCTCCTAGAGCTGCTGAAAGACTGCAGCGACGCTTTTAGCTTGGCTTCACGTAAGGGCAAGCTGCTTGCGACGCTCGCTTGGGGGCCTCAGGTAGCCCAAGATTTTTTCAAAAAGAACGGCACAGCTCTACCGCGGCCGACTTATGAGATTGATCGCAAGAGTATTTCCGAGGCTTTGGAAGCGCTCGGAAAACTCCATGGGCGGCTCCAAGGCGAGCATCCCGTGTTGCAGTGGTTGATGAAATCCAAAGATTCCTTCAGCGGCGGCTTGCGCCTGATATTGGCTATCGAATCGCCTGCGTTTTTTGAACTCTCGAACCAGCTGTATGGGGCTTCCACAAGCCGCCTGGCGCGCGGAAAGACGTCGAACCTCGATTTGGCGCGTTCGATTTCCGGTCGCATGGGCGTTTGCAACTTGAACGACATCGCCGAGGCCCGCGAGAAAATTTCCGCCGAAGAACTGGCGGCGGCATTGGAAAAACGACTGCGCAAACGCAATCCGCCGTTGCACGTGAAGATTGAGCTAACGGACACCATCGTCTCCAAGGTGATTGCCGGGATGAGCCGTGTGCGCATTCGCAAAGACGCGCGTTTTTCAGACATGGAACAGGGCGCCCTGTGGAACCACGAAGTCGAGTCCCATTGCTTGACCGCCCAGAACGGTGCGCTCCAGCGCAATTGCCCGTTTCTTGCGGCCGGTGGGCCGCGCACCACGCTCACGCAGGAAGGCATCGCCGTTTTCCACGAGATCTACAGCCACACCATGTCCCAGTCGCGGTTTCTGACGCTTTGTGACCGGGTCGAAGCGGTCCATAAGGTGGAAGAGGGTGCAGATTTCTTGGAGCTTTACCGCTGGTTCTTGGAGCGCTCGGATACGCCGCTAGACGCTTTCTACGCCAGCCAGCGTATTTTCCGCGGGGCGCCTTTGGGCGGGAGATACCCTTTTACTAAGGATGTCGTCTATTTGGCGGGCCTTTTAGAGGTCTACCACTTCCTCCAGGCAGCCACGAAAGTCCAAGACCGGATGCTGATTGAGTGTTTGCTTACGGGCCGGCTTGCGCTAGAAGACGTGGGCACTATCGAATGGCTCCGGATGCACGGCATTTTAGAGCCCCCCCACTTCGTCCCTGAATGGCTGCGAAACTGGGAATCCTTAGTGAGCTTTTTTAGTTTCTTTGGAGTGGTTTTGCATTCTCTCGATCTATCCAGCTTCCAGACGTACTTCGATGATTTCCGGAGTGTGCACGACTGGAAAATGCCCAAGTGAGTCTTTCGAGTCCTCGTCGTTATCAGCTGAAAAAGGAAGGGGCCCTGGCAGTAAAGCAGGGCCACCCGTGGATTTACCGCAACAAGGTAAGCACGGCGGTGGAGACCTTTGCCTCGGGCCAATGGCTTCAGCTGGTCGGCGCGCAGAACGAAGTATTGGGCTTTGGGATTTTCGAGCCGGAAGGCTTGATCGCCATCCGCGTTTTGAAACAAGGCGATAACCCGCCCGATGCGGCTTGGGTCCGCGGGCGCATAGACAAAGCGCTGAAGCGCCGAGAAAACTTGCGCAAATACACCGACGGCTTCCGCGCCGTACACGGAGAAAATGATGGCCTGCCGGGCATCGTCGTGGATGTCTACAATGAAACGGCCGTCTTGCAGACTTACGCGGCATCTGTCGATCGCCTAGGGCGTTACGTCGCCGCGTATGTGACCCGCCAGCTGGGTCTGAAAAATACCGTCTGGAAATTTCCGGTGAAACGCAAAGCGGTTGCCGCCGACCGCGTGCTGCGTGGCCATATGCCGCGAGAAACTTCTATCCGCGAAGGGCAGCTGAATTTCAGCATCCCGGTGGGGGAAGGGCAAAAGAGCGGCGCGTTCTTAGATTTGCGCGGTTTGCGCAAATGGATTGCAACGCAAAAGCTCGACGGTAAGCGCGTGCTTAACCTTTTTGCCTATACCGGCACGCTCGGCTTCGCAGCGGAAGCCGCCAAAGCGCGTGAGATTTGGAATGTAGATATTAGCAAGGGCGCGCTCGACGTTGCTAAGCGTTTGCACGCCAAAGACCCGTCGCGTTTTCGTTGGGTGGCGGCGGATATCTTCGATTGGTTTCCAGAATTGCCGCGCGAAGAAAAATTTGATCTGTTGATTGTCGATCCGCCGATGATGGCGAGCAAGATCACGCAAGTCGATGGGGCTCTGCATGCCTACCGAAAACTCTATCGGGAAGCGATTCTGCATGTGAAGCCCAAAGGCTTTTTAGTGGCGGCTTGCTGCACGGCGCGGATTCCGCGCAAACGTTTCGAAGAGACCGTAGGGAGCGTGGTGGGCGAACGCTTCAAGAAAGTCACGTCTATCGCCCCAGAAGACGATCACCCTGTCGGATTCTCCGAAGGGGACTATCTCAAGATTCTAGTCTTCAGAGCGAATTGAGTTCGGCAAGGCTATCGGCCGCGTACTTTGCCATATAACCAGCAGCGACGATGAGAAACACCGTTAGAGCGATAACGGCTACCGAAATCCAGATCTTTGCCATGCGGCCAAAGCGGGGATTCCGCCAGAGAAGGGGCAGGGCAAGGGGGCCGATAACCAGAACCGCCACGAAAAGCGTCCAGCCGCTGTCGATAACTCGGACTTTGTTACCGGGGGGATTCATCTGTACCGCGCGTTGGGGTTCCATAGAGATTCCTAGTTCGGGTTGAAGCCGATGACTAATTGTAACAGGTACCAGCGCTGAGTTTTCTGCCAGAGCCCAGATCCCATTTCCGAAGCGTAGGTCGCGAGATGGAGCCTAGTGTGCGGCGGGAATTCCAGAGAGAACCCACCCGTGAGGTACCCATGGGTGACCCCACCGCGGATCGCAAAAAACTTATAGCGGTATTCAATCCCGAGATTCAGCTTCTGGATGACGTTGATATTGTCGAAAGCGTGACGGAAATCGAAAGCGAAGTTAAGCTGCTGCTGGTTTTTGTCAAAGCCGTACTCGACCGCGGTTCCAAAGTTATAGACGGTAGGAACACCCACGGGCTTATTGGCGCTGCCGAGTTGGTGAAACTCCGTGCGGCCTACGTCCGTGGCAGTGGCGGCTAAGGTCCACCGCGGGTAACCCGCGGGGAGAGGGACGCGGATCATGGCGCCCAGGTCCACGGCAATCCCCAAGCCCATGCCCGAGCGGCTGGAAAGGTTCTGGTACAACGCTGCCATCAGCGCTTGGGGCGTGGGAATCCCCAGGCCGTTTAGAAGATCTTGCGCGGTCAAAGTCGTGTCGATACCCGAACGCTGGAAAGCGCGTCCCGTGGCACCCAGAGAAACATAAGGTCCGAGCGGCACGCCCACGGCGCCGGCAAAACCGATGTCGTTGAAGGTGTAAACGTCCACATTGGCGGACAGTGACTGCATGTTGTTCATTTCAATGTACGCATTGAAATGGTTGAAGAACGTGAACTGCAAATAGGGCATCGTCACGGTCGGTCGAATATTGAAGCGGCTGTACTGCTGGTCGGTGCGTAGAAAATTATTGTAGTCGCCATTCCACACGGCATTGAACATGCGCTGGAGTGTGTCGGTGCTGTCCACGCCGATAGAGGTATCGATCAGGTTGAAGTGGTACCCCTTTTCCCGAGCAAGGCCCGCAGGGTTGTACCAAAGTGCGTTGCTGTCATTAGACAGCGCAATGAACGCATTGCCCATTCCGGCCGGGCGAACGCCCAGGTAGGGATCGCGCACAAGTTCCCCTTGGGCCGCTTGGGCCAGAAGGAAAAGGGCAGCTATGGCGAATAAGCGTTTCATCAGAATGAAATCGTGTAACGGAACAGAATGCGTCGATCCGCAACGTACGTCGCTCCTTGTCCGACGTCTTGTGCGTAAGTGCCGACTTCTAAATCCCCGCCCGGCACGCGCAGTCCCAATCCAAAAGTCGGCATAATCAGCTGGCTCATGCCCGCCCAGATAAACAGGCGTTTATGCGCTTGGATCTGAAAACCAAAATGGAGTTTTTTCTCGAACGGCAGCGACAGCATTTCAATGTGGCGCATTTCTGCCGTGAAGAGAGCGCGCACGCCTTTCGCTAGAGCAGGGCGGAAAGAAAAAGCGGCGTTTAAGCTCTGTTGGATGGGGGCCGGTGCGCCAATATTGTTCGGGTTCAAAATGTAGGTGCGCTGAAAGTTCGTATTGAGAATGTCCTTCCAAACGATTCCCAAAGTGGGCAGGTAAGTGGTGGGTAAGGTGAACATCACGCCCACATCCGCGCCCAAGCCAATCCCTTCGCTCTTTACAGCTTCGATAGCAGCGGCGCTGCTTAAAGTAGCATGCGACCAGAGGCCATCGACCTGGTTGCGGAGTATCGCTTTTCCAGTAACGCCAATCTTGATCATGTTGGCGGCAAGGTTCGTAGCGACGCCCGCGAAAATACCAAAGTCATTCCCGTAGCGGATGCTGCAGAAGGTTCCGTCGGAGACCGCGGCGGCATCGGAATTCGCCACGAAGGCCAACGCAAAGTTTCTGCGTGAAATAGAAGGAATAGCGGTGGCTTTGAAATAGTAATAGTTGTTCGGATCGGCTTGGATGGTGGGCAAGAGACGGTCGAGCCCTACCTTCTTCTGTGTCGCCGCGGCCCCGATATAGTTAGTGCCCGGTGTGCCTTCAATGGCGACAGGGGTAATCACCCATTTATTGCTCTCCGCTTTAGCGAGGCCGGCAGGGTTGTGAAATAGGGCCGCGTAGCCGTAGGCTTCCGAGGTCCAAGCGTTTCCCATCGCCAAGGCCTGAGGCGCTTGGTAGATTTCAAAAAGTTCGTTGGTAGCGAAAGCAGGCGTGGAAAGAACGAGCAAGAGAGCGCTCAGCGCTCGCAGAACTAATCTGGACATGGAGTGGTCAATCCTGACCATGACGCGTTGCATTTCCTTCCTTGAAACAACTCATGATCCTTTCGGGCGTTTGAGGCATTTGCATGAGTCGGCCTGACTACCGCGTTTTGCGCAGCAAGTTACGACTGACGGATCTGCCGTATTCGCGGAGTTGGGGCGGGCTGTTTCGGTTTACGAAGACGCTCGAAGTTTTCCTGCTGAAACTTCTCCAGATCTTGCGTATCTACCGCACCCGCAAGAGCATCATTGGCATCCCATCGCTCGCGACACGCAACTACACCTCGCTCCAAGCGGTGGTCTACAACGGCACCCAAGAAGAAGTGTTGGGTTTCCGCCCGCGGGGTTTGTTGAGCCGTGTTTTGCGTGGTGTGCCCAATGTGGAAATGTTTGAGCGCCTGCGGTTCCAGCTGGGTGTTTCGGAGAAAAGCACACGCACGGTGGAGGCCAGTACCGAACTGCGCGGCTTTGTACATTTGCAGCTTCCTTGGCAACTGCCCTGGCGGCCCCCGGCGCAAGCCTCGTTGAAGCTTTTTCCGCGAGGGGTGGAGACGTCCTTTGGGACGGTTCGACTGGGGGATTACGACGTCCACGAATGCCCGGTCTTCTTCGTCACGGAGCAGGTGAAGTGGATCATCATCTCGGATATCGACGACACTATTAAAGAGAGCGACATAGCGACTACCACAACGTTCAAGGCAGTGGTCCGCAGTATCTTCAAAGGAAACTACTACACCTACAAAGCGATCGAAGGGATGGCCGATCTCTACCGCGAGCTCGCGGCGCAGGGGGTGTTGGTGGTTTACCTCACCAGCACGCCTTACCAATTGGCGCCGTTTCTTTTGAAGTTCCTGCGGCAGGCGGGATTCCCCGAGGGACCCGTATACCCTCGTTGGTTAGGCAATAACCGCTTCGGGCATAAGTGGCGCATGTTGCACCGGTTGCTCAGCAATCTCGATGGGCAGAAAGTCTTTCTAGTGGGGGATAGCGGGGAGCAGGACCTGCAGATTTACCGTCGGCTTTGCGACACACACACCTTCGGAGAGAAGGTCGAAAAGATCCTCATTCGCCACGTGCCGGGCACACCGCTGCCAGCTTTAGCGGATGCGCGTGAAAACCTCTACGCCGATCCACAGAGCCTTAAAAAGCAATTAGAACAAAGTCTAGCTGAGTATTAAGCGGCTCTGTCGTGAGAGCTTGGGGGTTGCTGTTTTTTGCGGCGTTTGCGGACGAAGTAGTAGGCCGCGCCGACGACCACGAGCAAGCCAAGCATGAGCGGTGTCGACGAACCTGGCTCTTCAGGCGCCTCTTCCGCCGCGGGTGCCGCTGGCTTCAAGCGATCTTTGAGGATGTTGGCTTGCAAGGGCCCGAGTTTGGAATTGCCCGGGAGAGGGACATCGCCCTGTTTGGTGGCGATGTTTAAATCAAATTCGGCGTTGGGTTTCAAAGACGCTACCATGCGCTCGAACTGAGGGGCGAGCTTCTGGTAGTGCTCCTGGGAAACGACGTAGGTAATCAAAATCGCGAGCTTGTTGTGGACCGTCGCGACGTAACGCGACCAGAAGCCCGGAAGCTCTGAGTTCACTTGCAGCGAATCAATCCACGTGATGCCGTTGATATCGCGTTTGCGAGCGTAGGTGACTTTGGATTCGACCGGCTTGCCTTGGTCGTCCGTAATCGTGCGGGGCTTCTTTAAGTACTCGAGGTAGTTATCGACGGTGTCCCATTCGGTCGCCATCGTCGCAATCGAGAGAACGACTGACTCGCGGCGTTCCCCTTCTAGAGTGCTTTGGCAGATCCAAACGCCTTGCGAGAGTTCGCAGCGCCACCCATCTGGATGGTCGAAGGAAACATACGCCGTTTTAAGAGCGAAAGCCGGAAGGCAGCCGAGGATGGCCAGAGCCAGAAGTGTTTTGCGCATAAGGAAAATTATACGCGAGCCTGGCGCCGGGGTCTAATGTCCCCGTAGTAAATGGTTAGTAAGCGAGTGAGGTGACTTCCGTGCCCACGGCTTTGCTCAGCTTAGCCAACGCGGCGTTGTAGAGGTAAAGCGTCTGAATATAGTTTTGCCGCGACTCGCCATCGCCTTGCAGCGCTTCCAAGATTTCCTTAGCGGGTGTGATACCGACGGACCAACCCATCGTGCTGCCGATGAACCACTTGCGGCCGATTTTGCGCCGGCGATCGGCGATTTCAAAGCCTTGCACCGCTTGCTCTACTTCCCAGTAAGCGCGGCTGACTTCGAGTTCGATACCAGGCACGGCGTAACTTTCCGTTGCATGGAGCTTCATCGCTTGCGCGCGTTCTTCGCTGGCTTCTGCAGCGTGGCGAGCGAATTCGAGATCCAGGCGTAAGCCGAGTGCGACGCCCCCTTGGATACGGTTGAAGGGATCTTGCGCATACCAGCTAGGTTGGCGATCGCGCACGGGGGACCAGTTTAAGTCTGCCATGGCTCCCACAAACAACGTCGGGTAGCTCTGCGCTTGTTTGGCGTCCGCCAGAGCATTGCGGGCGACTTGTCCGGCAGCCAAAGCTTTGAATTCGGGCCGGTGCGTTTTCGCGAGCTCGAGGTATTCCTGCAAGGTCTTCTTTTCAAAAACTTCCCGCTGCAGGCCCTTGGCGGGGATGGAGTCATACGCGCCCCCCGTCATCCAAAGAACCGCTTTGTGAGTCGTCTGTTTAGCTTGGGTAGCGAAGAGGCCCTTCTGCAGAAGATCTTCATAAGCCACCTTCAGGCGATTGAGGTCGTGCGGCTTAACCGCCGATTTCTTTTTCTTGCTCGGCTTCTCGGCTTCTTGGACGGCAGCGCCCAAGAACTCGGTGAGGTTCTTCACGAGGTTCTCGAGATCGGCGGCCATCAAGTACGTGTAGTAAAAGTCCTTCGCCGTTGCGACGATTTCATTGCGTTTCATGCGGGCCAATTCGCCGGTCGCCAGTAGCTGGTGCTCGGCAGCTTTGCGGTAGCCGCTGATTTGCCCGAACGTATAGAGCGGCTGAACCACCTGCGTGAAGCTGGAAACCCAAGGGCCCCATTTGCTCATATCGGTGGTGACGTTTACGGCGTCCCCCCGTTGTTCAAAAAGCGGGGCGGCGAGCAGGGTGTATGTCCCTTTATGGTACATGGCGGCATTGGAGCGTTCGACCTGCTGGCGGGCGATTTCGATGTCTTGATCGGCTTCTTTGATTTGCCCGTTATTCGAGACGACAGCCTTGAGAATGCTGTTCAAGTCAGGGGCGTCGCCGGCAGCGAAAAGGGATGGCGCAGCGCATAAGCCAAGACCTGTAAGAAGCGTTAAAATAAAAAGACGCGCTTCTCTGCGCGGCCTTCCCACACTTTTCAGATCCCACTCAACCGGAGTTTCCCAATTCACCGTCTAACCTCCCTTTTGGAAGTCCAAAAGACTCTTTACGATCGCTTCCGCACGAGTGCGCGCGGTTCTGTGGGAACGCTTGATCCCAAACTGCGCCGTTACTTCCGTGAGTACCAACGCGAGTTCTCTGGCCGTTCTTCCGCGAGCACCCTCGGAGAACTGACCGAAGCCTACTTGGAAAGCGACCTTTTGATTTGCGGAGATTACCATACGCTCCACCAGGCTCAAAGGACCGCCCTCCGTCTATTGCGTAGCACAGAGGGGGCGTTGCGCGCCCGCGGCCGGCAGCCTGCTTTGGCCTTAGAAATGTTGCGGCCCAGTGACTCCCGCGCGACTGAGGATTTTCTCGCGGGCCGCATTTCAGAAAAACATTTTCTCAAGAGTGTGGAGTGGGGCCGCCGCTGGAATTTTGCCTGGGAGAACTACCGCCCCTTGTTCGACTTTGCGCGCGACCACGGTGTGCGCATTTTGGGGATCGCGCCTTCGAAGCCGAGTTCCCTGGGTGAGCGGGATCGGTTTGCGGGCACGGTACTGGTGCGGGCTTTAGCCCAGGATCCTACGCTTTGCGTGTTGGCGCTTGTCGGGGATTTGCACTTAGCAAAGAACCACCTGCCCTTTGAAGTCCGGCAAATAGCCTTGCGTGCAAAACACAGGCTGCGCCTGACAGTGGTGCACCAGAATGCCGAGCGCCTTTACTGGAAAGCTGCGGAGCAGGGGTTGGGCGCCGAGGCGTCTGTTCTGCGTTTGAGGTCTGGGGTGTTCTGCGTTCTAAATGCCCCGCCCTGGGCGAAACTCCAGAGTTACTTGAACTGGGTAGACGCCAGCAGCGATAAGACGGCAGAGACCATTCCGGCGTCGGATCACACTGAAGACTTTTTAGATCTCGCTCGCCGCGTGCAGCGTGTATTGGAACTCGAAGACAGCGTCTCCGAGAACTTCGCTTTGTATTGGAAAAACGAGCCGGGGTTGTGGGCCAAACAGTCCACAGAGCGGAAAATCTGCGAAATGCTCGACGGCTATTTCCGCCCCTCGGATCGCGCCGTCATTTTGGGGTCTGCAAATGTGAACAATGTGGGCGCGCAGGCCTCGGTTTATCTGCATGCGGATATTACGCAGCGCCGGTGGGCCTATTCTCAACCGGGGCGGCATTTTTACCCGGCAGTTTGGGTTGAGGCACTGGGGTATTTCGGTTCGAAGATTTTGAACCCGCACCGCAAGTGCTCTGGACCCAGCGAACTCGCGGGGAATCCCGATCCGGTTGCGCAAGAAGTTCTGCGCCACTGGGAGATGGAGAAAAAAGGCGGGCGCTGGCGGTTACCCCTGCGCGCAACGTCTTCCAAAGCCGTGTTTTATTACCGAGTCGCGCAACTCTTAGGCCGCTGGTTGGGCGAATCGCTTTACCGGCACCTGGCCAATGGCCGACTCAAACCATCCGAAATCGGGAAACTCTTCCTCACGCCCTGGAATGACGCGGCCCAAGCCCGCGAAGCTTACCTGTTCTGGCGCCGCAAGGCCCGCTAAGCCCCGCGCGGCTCTGCAGCTTCCTCCCTCCCGCTGTCCTGCTGTTTCTTGACAGAAAAGCCCCCCGGTGCTTCGATTCCAGCCTTATGAATTTAGAACAGAAGTTTCAGCAGCTTTCCCTCCGAAACCAAGCCGCGGAAGAGGGGGGTGGCAAGGCCCGCATCGAAGCACAACACCAACGGGGCAAGATGACTGCCCGCGAACGCGTCCTGTTCTTCTTAGATGAAGGAAGCTTCGTCGAAATCGGAAAGTTTGTGACCCACCGGTGCGCGGATTTCGGCATGGCCGAACAGAAAATTCCGGGCGATGGCGTTGTCACGGGTTACGGCACGGTTTCCGGCCGAACCGTCTATGTTTACGCACAAGACTTCACAGTCTTCGGCGGCTCGCTCTCGGGCGCTCAATCGAGCAAGATTTGCAAAATCCTCGACCTCGCGATGAAAAACGGCGCACCCGTAGTCGGCATCAATGACTCGGGCGGCGCGCGCATCCAAGAAGGCGTTGAATCTCTAGGTGGTTATGCCGAACTTTTCTGGCGTAACACCATGGCCTCGGGCGTGGTGCCGCAGATTACGGCCATTATGGGGCCCTCTGCCGGTGGCGCGGTTTATAGCCCGGCACTGACGGACTTCATCTTCATGGTGAAAAAGTCGAGCTACATGTTTTTGACCGGCCCTGACGTCATCAAAACCGTCACGCACGAAGACGTAACGATGGAAGAGTTGGGCGGCGCGGTTACACATAGTGCGAAGAGCGGCGTTTGCCACTTCGCAAGCGATGACGAAAAGAGCTGCTTGCTCCTCATCCGTGAACTCCTGAGCTACTTGCCCGCAAACAACTTGGAAGATGTTCCCGTCGTGAAAACCGACGACCCGGCAGAGCGCCAGGAAGCTAAGCTTCGCACGTTGATTCCGGATAGTTCCCGCCAAGCCTACGACATCAAAGAAGTCGTCGAAGCCGTCGTGGACAATGGCTACTTCTTCGAAGTCCAAAAAGAGTTCGCAGGCAACATCGTAGTCGGTTTCGGCCGCTTGAATGGCCGCAGCGTTGGGGTGGTTGCTAACCAGCCCAAAGTCTTGGCAGGTTGCTTAGACAATAACGCTTCCATGAAAGCCGCGCGCTTCGTGCGCTTCTGCGATGCTTTCAATATTCCAATCGTGACCTTTGTCGACGTTCCGGGCTTCTTGCCGGGGACGGAGCAGGAATACGGCGGCATCATCCGCCACGGCGCAAAGCTGCTCTACGCTTACGCCGAAGCGACAGTGCCAAAGATTACGGTTATTACCCGTAAGGCTTACGGCGGCGCTTACTGCGTGATGGCTTCGAAGCACCTGCGTGCGGATATCAACTACGCCTACCCGTCTGCGGAAATCGCGGTGATGGGTGCCGACGGCGCAGTGGCGATTATCCACCGCGGAGCGATCCAAAAGGCATCGGATCCCGCGAAGGAAAAAGACCGCTTAGTTCAGGAATACACAGATGTCTTTGCAACGCCCTACAAAGCGGCGGAGCTGGGCTTCGTGGACGAAGTCATTCAGCCGGAAGAAACGCGCGTGAAGCTGATCCAAGCTTTGGAGATGCTCAAGAACAAGCGCGATCACATGCCCCGCAAAAAGCACGGCAACATTCCACTTTAAGAGGCACACATGGGATTCACGCCCAAACGCATTATGGTTGCTAACCGCGGGGAGATCGCCTTGCGCGTGATCCGCGCTTGCCGCGAGATGGGCCATGTGCCCCTTGCGATTTATTCCACGGCCGACCGGCTCTCAAAGCATGTCGCACTGGCTGATGAAGCCTACTGCGTCGGTGAAGGCCCTTCGATCCAGAGCTACTTGGATATTGCTTCGGTCATGAAGGCCGCGAAAGCCATGCGGGCGGATGCTATCCACCCAGGCTACGGGTTCCTCTCCGAAAAAGCGGAATTTGCAAAAGCCGTGGCGGACGCTGGGCTTGTGTTTGTGGGCCCTTCGGCTGAGTCCATTACCTCGATGGGCGATAAGGTCATGGCTCGTAAGACGATGGAACGCGTCGGTCTGCCGCTCGTGCCCGGGACGAAAGAAGCCCTCACGGACGAAAACGAAGCGCTTCGTCTGGCCAAAGAAATAGGGTTTCCTGTCATGATTAAAGCGCTGGCCGGCGGCGGTGGCCGCGGGATGCGCTTGGTGCAGGAAGAAAAAGAATTCACCAACCTTTTCCGCCGCGCGAATTCCGAAGCGTCGAAAGCGTTTGGCGATGGCCGCTTGTACATTGAGCGCTACGTCAATTCTCCGCACCATATCGAAGTCCAAATCATTGCCGATAAAATGGGCAATGCCGTTCACCTTTTCGAGCGCGAGTGCTCTGTGCAGCGCCGCCACCAGAAGGTGATTGAAGAGTGCCCGAGCCCGTTGGTTTCGGAAGCCACGCGCAAGCGCCTTTGCGACGCCGCCGTGGATGCCGTGAAGAAGCTCGGTTACGTCAATGCAGGGACCATCGAGTTCCTGATGGACGATAAACAGAATTTCTACTTCATGGAGATGAACACTCGCCTCCAGGTCGAACACCCCGTGACGGAGTGGGTGACCAGCGTCGATCTCGTGAAGGAACAGATCAATGTCGCTTTTGGCGCGCGCCTGTCTTTTGATCAAGAAGACCTAGAGCGCCGTGGCCACGCCATCGAGTTTCGTATCTGTGCAGAAGACCCCGAGAAGTTCTTGCCCCAAGCAGGCAAGATCACGGGCGTGTCGATGCCGGCGGGGATTGGTATCCGCGTCGATACACACATCTACCGCGGCTATGAGATCCCGGTTTTCTACGATTCCATGATTGCGAAGGTTTCCGTTTGGGGCCGCACACGCGAGGAAGCCATTGCCCGCGGGCGCGCTGCCTTGCTAGAGACGCGCGTGAATGGCGTGAAAA
>JAIEOG010000382.1 GCA_019750655.1 bacterium | reverse complement strand
TCTCTTCTGCATCAGCGAAGCGTATTAAAGAGTCGAACCTTCCACACCACAAGAAAGTGTCGTTGGCGGTAAAGGCGCGCAGCCCAAAGCTTGGCGCAAGCGCGGGTTTCTGCCCTTGAAGTCGATGCGGAAGCGGCCATCGGGGTGCGTTCCATTTTTACGTTCGGGCATTAAGCAGTAGTTCAAAGATCCAAAAGCCAAAATACCTGCGACTTCTTCGCGAGACACTTTGCCTTGTTCCACGAGCATCGCGAGCGTTTCTGCGGACCATTGGTCGGCAGAAAGCTCCGAGAGCTTTCGTGGAGTAACCGGCAACGTGGAATTTTCCGAAGCTGCCTGCCGCGCACAGCCCATCCAGTTGTTGTAGGCCTGCGGGTGTTTGCGTGCATCAATGGGGTGGGCTAGCTCGTGGGATAGCAAAGAGTAGGTCGCTTGTTTTGCAAAATCCGGTGTGTAACGGCCCTGCTCACGCGCAGCTAGCGCACGCAACGAAACGCCTGGGCAGAGAACCACGGCTTCCAAGCGATCGCCTGTTTTACCTTGGTAGAAAAAAGCATTGTAGCGTTCGAGGCTCTTGCCGCAGAAACCCTTGATGGGTTTCACGGGGCCGCCCTTGCGCAAGAATTCCGAAGCAGAAAGAAAAGCGACGGGTTGAGATGCGCGCTCGGCAAGGGCTTTCCAATCGGTTGTATCGGGCTGCACATCGCCTTGGTAATTCACAGCGTCCGTGAGCGCGGAGCGCAGGGTAGAAACCATGGCTTGCTCCTGCGAGGGCGAAAAACCTAGACGCTCGGTTAAGAGGCGTTCGAGTTCTTCGGTGAAAAGGACGTCCGCTTCACTGGGGGCAATGCCAGCTTGGTGAGCGACCATGGCCATATCGGCGTAAATTTTTCCGCTGCTGAAGGGGACTGCAACCCCGAGGCCTCGCGCGACATTCGCCAGCGCTTCCTCGTTGAGCTTTTCCGAAAGCTCCGATTCCGCCTTCTCCAAACCTGTAGCCCCCAAGCCATCACAGACAGCGGCAGAAGGGGCTTCGCAAAAAGCTTCCAAAAAAGACTGGGGTTCATAAGGCTTCGGAGCGGGAGTCGAGGCGAGAGCCGTGAGGGACGCTAAGCGCGGTCCCCACTCAGAGGACGGCAATCCCGCACCTTGGTAAACAGCTGCTGCTGCCACCACAACAAAAACACCCAATAAGAAACGATCGGCTTTCACCTTTGCACTCCGCGAATACGCTAGGAAAGTGCAAAGGCAGCACCAGGCGGTTTGGGCAGGGGGAATGCGGCGTGTTCTAGAAGTCTACGGTGGCGATGAGAAACCGACGGGAAAACTCCCGCGGTTTGCACGCCTTAGAGTGCCTAAGGATTAGAAGGGGGAGGGCGCAAAAGCGTCATGAAAAAACCCGCAGCCACTGCTCATAGAGCCACAGCACCACCAGGATCGTAAGTGCCGCGCAGGCGATGGCCAGAGCTAGGAGAGCCACGAACACTAAAGCGATAAAGGCGAAGTGCCGCCAGCTCGACATGGGCCCGCCGTGGAGTTTCTGCACACGGTACTCTCGAAGGAGGGCCACGTTCTTGGTGTTGGCTTTGAAGAAAAAATCAAACACATCGCCGATGAGCGGGATGGATCCCACCGTAGAATCAATAGCGATATTTAGCACCATGCGCACCGCAAGCACACCGGGCACCTCGTAGCGCGCCACAGCCCAGAGCACGATGCCCGCTTGCATCAGCATCGTCACGGCTTCGCCCAATCCAGGAATAAGGCCCAGAATCCCATCCCACCCGAAACGGTAACGGGTGCCTGGGACGCGGAAAGCGTTGTCGAGGTACCAGGCCAGTCGTTCGATGGGGTCCATGACCGTTATTAAAGGAGACCAGGTTGTGTTTGACAAGGTGCATAGGGAACTCTACAGGGAAGACTGGGACTTGAGGGTAATATGCGCTTAGTATTTCTTTCCGCGGCTTTTCTTTCTTCGCTTTCTTTCGCTGGTCTTCAACCCGTTCGCGCGTTGGGCTCCGGAATTCTCGGGATTCGCCCCGATGGAAGCTTGCTCGTGCGCACCGAGGCCGATGAAGTTCGCGTCGCGGGGACCTCGGGCAAAGACACTCTGGTTTACAAAAGCCGCAGTGCTAAGACCGTTTTGTACTCGTCGCCCTCAGCGCGCCACTTGGTCTTTGTGGAGTATGAGGATCTCAATGGACAACGGGTGGAACATTTCAGTCTGCGCGATACGAAGACTGGCAAGGATTTCGCTTTAGAAGGTATCCCTCGGTTTATCGGCAGCAGCGCTTGGAACGCGAAGGAAACGATTCTCGCTTATGTAAGCCGGGTAAAGGATGTGGAAGATAACGTCTACCTCTTAGATATCGAAGGCCTCAAGAAAGACGCACAAGCCGCCACCCCCAAACCCGCAAAAGAATTTATTTCTCTGATGCCGTGGCCACGCCAAGGGAATCGCTGGCTCTCGCACTTGAGCTTTAGCCCCTCGGGCGAATACCTGGCTTACCACCTCTACGCTTCTCAGAACCGGAACTTTCTCCATGAGAACTACTTGCAACATATCGATCTCGCACCGACGGATCCTGGTGTGCCACGGGTGATTAACACGCAGCCCGCAGAAAGCCTGCAATGGCTGACGGAAGATCGCATCCTTTCGCTCACCTACACGCAAGCCGATGGCTGGAATCTTTACAGCTTTAACTCTGATGGTTCGGCTTTTAAGAAAGAACTGGGCATTCGGCCAGATCCCACGTTTGCGGTATCTCCGGATGGCAGCCTGCTGGTTTACCGGCCAGCGACCTTCGCCTCGGCGAGCCCTTTCACTGTGCGCGATATCGCAACCGGCGACGAACGCCTGATGAAGGACTCTATCTTCGCTCCTCGGTTTAGCGCCGACGGTGCTTTCCTTTATTACCAAGTGCCTTCCTCGGACGCGGCGAAGCCTGCAGCGCCCTACGCGAAAGTCGCCGTGAAGGATTTGAAAAAAGCCACTGACATGATTGATCTGGCCTCGCTCAACCCTGTCTCGCTCGGGGTCGGCGCAACGGTTTATGGGGCCCCTCGGGACGCTGCTAGCGCTCAAGGTGTTTTCAAGACGGCGCCGGGAACTGTGGTGTTTGACCAGGAAGGTGGGAGTGTCTCGCTCCTTCTCGAAAACTTGCTGAAAAGCGATTACCTAGAATTCGGCTTCGCAAACCAGAACTCCACTAACTGCATTGTCAGTGACGCTCAGGGAAATCCCGTGAGTGGCTTAGGTGCGACGTTGCCGGCGGGTTCCAGTCTTCTCCTCGCTCCGGGGGAGGGTGTTGCCACGTGTGCTTTCGATGTTAGCCGGCTCACTAGCGGCGCTAAGTACACCGTCACTGTGGAGTTGGACGGCTACTCATACACCGCGCAAACTGTCTCGTTCGCAGCGCCGTAACGGCGTTAACCGAATATTTATTATGCGACCCTCTGGAGATCTACGAAAGTTTTCGTAGACATCTACGAAAACCTTCGTAGACTATTTCCATAGGGAGGGGAAATGCAGAAAAAACGCGAACGGCTTCTCACAGAAACAGAATTGGAACTGATGTGCATCGTCTGGCGCCTCGGACAGGCGACGGTGCGTGAAGTTCGAGAAAATCTTCCAGAAGGCCGTGATATCACCTACACCTCAGTCGCTAAGATTCTTTCCATTCTCGAGGAGAAAGGCGCGCTCGGAAGTAAGAAGGGCGAAAAGACCTATCTCTACTACCCCCGCATCGCCAAAGAAGATTACGAATCCCGAGCGCTACGGCACGTGACACAAGGGTTGTTCGATGGAAATCCTGGATCGCTAGTGATGCGGCTCTTGGACGGCACAGACTTGAGCCGGGAAGATCTCGCGGAAATCCGAAAAACTATCGAAGCGAGATTAGATCCATGAGCTTCTTCCTGGCGCTTTATTTGAAAGTGGGGGTTTCTCTCGCGCTTTCCTACGTCCTGGCAAGAGCAGCCGAGAGGTTTCTACTCAGGCAAGATGCCTTCGCACGCCTGCGCGCCCTCCAGGGGGTGTTTTTGTTGGGGCTTGTGGGACCTCTGTATGTGGCGTTGATACCTAAACAAGTAGAAGTCGTTCTCCCCGAAGCCATCCGGGCGCCGCTCGCGGAAACAGTGGGCAAGCCACAGCTTTTGCTCAAGGCCCCCGCGAGCGAAAAAGCGGCAGAGGAGAATTTTTCCCCCACCGCCTCTTTGCAGTGGGAGTACTTTGCGTTGGCATTCCTGCTGCTCGGGGGAATGCTTCACGCTTGCCGGCTTCGCCTGGAGCTTCAGCGACTAGGCGGTTTGCTGCGAGAAAGCACTCTTCTTCGCCGTGTGGGCAGAGTGCGAGTGGTGGCTTCCGATTCCATCTCGATACCCTTTTCCACTCTCCGGAGTCTAAGCGCTTGGGTGGTGCTCCCGGCCGAGATGTTGGGGAATGGGATGGCTTATCGCGTAGCGGTTTGGCACGAGCTGCAGCACCACCGCCAACGCGACACCCATTGGGCAATGGGGCTCGAACTATTCGGCGTGGCGTTTTTCTGGAACCCCGCAGTGCGCGCGTGGAGAGAACTGCTTTGCCGGCACCAGGAGTTGGCCTGCGATCAGGCGGTATTGCGGAAAAAGATTTCGGCGCGGAATTACGCTCTTTGTCTTTTGGAAGTAGCGGAACGTTCTTTGGAAGTTCAAAACCTGGTGGCTTGTGCGGGAATGGCAAACCACTCTTTCTTACGAAGGAGAATCGAAATGCTGTCTTGTGCGGAAAATAAATCGGTGTGGCGTGTTTGGTTTTTAGTCAGCTTGGGAGCCGCCTTAACGTTAGGGAGCGCTTACGCGGCTCGGCAGGTAGGTGACGAGACGACGGAGATCGTTTCCACGGAGCCCGGTGTGCAAGCGGTTGCGGAAAAAGCGCTGCGCTCGGCCATGCAACGTGAAAAAGCCACACTCGGGTTAGTCGTGGTTGCCGATTCAAAGACGGGAAAAATCCTGGCCGTTGCGAATGAAGATCGCAGTGGCAAACGCCCAGAAGGCCATTGGTCGTTGGGTTTGAAGCTCGGCCCCGCCTCTTTGGTGAAACCGCTCATCGCCTCGGCGGCGGTGGAGAAAGGCCGGGTGGCGTTTAACGAGGAACTCAGTTGCGAAGATGGCCACTACGAATGGGATGGTCGGGTGTACAAAGATTGGAAGCCGTTCCACAAACTCACCGTCGCAGAAACGATTGTGCAGTCGAGTAATATCTGTGGAGTCAAAGTAGGGCGTAAGCTGGGGGCAGCCGGAGTGGCAGAGGCTTTTCATGGCTTTGGGTTTCACACCTTTGCAGAACCAAGCCAGGCGCCGGAGTCTCTCTACGTTGGCCAACTCGCCATCGGTTACGACGGCATCACGGCAAGCCCTTTAGAAATCGTCCGAGCGTACGGTGCGATCGCCAATGGCGGTTTGCTCCTAGGAAGCGGTGGCGAGCATCGGGTGCTATCTGAAAAAACAGCGCAGCAAACGCGGGAGGCCTTAGTCGGCGTCGTAGAACGCGGCACCGGAAAACCTGCCGCAAGCGCGCTTTACCACCTCGCCGGCAAGACAGGCACCGGCTATGGACCCAACGCGGTCGGGACGCAGGGTAAGGCGAATCTGGCGGCATTTGCCGGGTTTGGTCCCGTAGAGTCCCCTAGGGTCGTAGTTTTTGCGGCTCTGGAAAATCCGGGGCAGGGAAAAGGTGTTCACGGCGGAGGGCAGGCGGGCCCTCTCTTTAAGGAGGTAGCCGAAAAGACGCTCCAGCACCTCCGCGTTCCCACCCTTTGACCCCTGAAAGCCCGCGCTCGCCTGGAAAGCCGCGCGGGCTTTTGTTTGCCGCTTGCTCTCTTAAGGTTGAGTAGAGTAAGGCCTTGAGATTGTTTTCGTGGAGGTTGAAGTGAGCAAAGCCAAGTCGATCCAGGCCCAACCCGAAGTGTTCGGCCACCCAGTCGGTCTGTACGTTCTATTTTTCACAGAAATGTGGGAGCGGTTCTCTTACTACGGGATGCGCGCGCTTCTCGTGATGTACATGTACAGCTACCTCTTGGCGGATCCGGCCCGCGCCGCGCAGGTGCTGGGTTACTCGACTTTAGAAGGTTGGCTCATTGGAGTTTTCGGCCCGTTGACTGTGAAGCAAATGAGCTCGCAGCTGTACGGTCTGTACACGGGGTTTGTTTATTTCACTCCGTTCTTCGGCGGCATGATTGCTGACCGTATCTTGGGACAGCGCAAATCGGTTTACATCGGTGGTGTGCTGATGGCGATTGGCCACTTCTTGATGGCTAGCGAGCAGCTCTTCCTCTGGGCGTTGTTGTTCTTGATTCTCGGTAACGGTTTCTTCAAACCGAATATCTCCACGCAAGTCGCCGGTCTTTATGCGGACGGCGATCCGCGCCGTGACCGCGCTTACACGATTTTCTACATGGGCATCAACCTCGGTGCGATTTTCTCGCCGTTGGTTTGCGGCACGCTCGGCCAGATGGTCGGCTGGCACTGGGGCTTCGGCGCTGCCGGCGTCGGCATGGTGCTCGGTCTCATTACGTACGCATTGGGAAATAAACTGATCCCGGGCGATGTCATCAAACACAAAGATGGCCACGTCGCTGAAAAACGCCCGATGACTCGCGAAGAGTGGGGTAGCGTCGCCTCTTTGGCCGTGCTTTGCATGCTCACAGTGCTCTTCTGGGCCATCTACGAGCAACAGGGCAACACGCTCCAAATCTGGGCGGATGAACGCACCAACTGGACGTTCTTTGGAGTTACCGTTCCTTCGACTTGGTTCCAGTTGATGAACCCGGTTTTGATCATCATTCTGGCGCCGTTGCTCAATATCGTTTGGGCAAAACAGGCGGCTCGCGGCAAAGAGCCGGGCAGCGTGTCTAAAATGGCCATTGGTTGCTTCCTTTGCGGTGCTGCTTACATCTTCATGATCTTGGCAGCAGGAGCGGTTCCAGCAGGCGAACGCGGTTCGTTGCTCTGGTTGTTTGGCTGTGTCTTCTTGTTCACTGTCGGCGAACTCTACTTGTCGCCTATCGGGCTTTCTCTGGTGACGAAGGTCGCCCCGAAACCCGTAGTGAGCATGATGATGGGCGTTTGGTTCTTGGCCACGTTCTTCGGCAACTACTTGGCCGGGTACTTAGGCACGTTCTACGAATCGTTTGCGAACCAGTCGTCGTTCTTTGTTCTGCTCTTCGTTCTCGGCGTCTTGTCGGCAGCGGGTTTCTTGGCCTTCAAGAAACCTTTGGAGCGAACAATTGGCAAAGGCGTCTGAGTTTCTGCTTGAGCGGAAATTAGAAAATGGCTAGGACGTGGAGTGTGGATTCCACGTCGGTAAATCTGAGGCCGCGCCTGTCTGATGTGAGGCGCATCCTTCTAGTCGCTGGCGTCTATGCGACGCTCGGGTGGCTCGGTCTCAAGATTGATCCTGTCAGTGAACTTGCCACGTTAATCTGGCCAGCGAGCGGCTGGGCACTTGCGGTCTTGCTCTGGGGTGGCTTGCGGCTTTGGCCAGGCGTGGCGTTGGGTGCTCTTACCGTCGACGCTCTTTCCGGGGCCAAACTTGTCGCCCTACCTGGCATTGTTATCGGCAACACTTTAGAAGCGCTTCTCGCGGCGTACTTTATGCTCCGGCTTGGCTTTCGACTACGGATGGGCCGAGTCCTCGATATTCTGCTTCTATTCTCTGTGGGAGTTGCTCTCAGTCCGCTCGTGGCTTCGACTCTAGGGACATTTAGTCTGTGGCTTGCCGGCACCATTTCTTCGCATGGCGTCTTCATGACCTGGTCGACTTGGTATTTAGGGGACGCGGTCGGTGTCCTCGTCGCAACGCCCCTTCTTCTTGTGTGGGCCCAAAGAGAAAACTTTGAAGTTTTCGCCGGCTGGCAGCGGGTTTTCGAAGCCACTACTCTAGCTCTGTGTGTTGTCATCGTGAGCGTCTTTGCCTACTTCCGAATGACTTCGGATACGCAGCCCATGCTGCATTTCCTGCTGCGCCCCTACACGCTTTTTCCTTTCCTAGTTTGGGCGGGGCTGCGTTTTGGGATGATGGGAGCGACGATGGCGATGGCGGGAATCGCAGCGGTCTCTCTGTGTTCCGTTTTGATTGGGCCAGGGCCGCTTGTACGTGCGCCTCTGCGCTCGAACCTTATCTTTACGCAATACTTCATCGGGTTTGCTGCTTTTACGACTTACGTTCTCACTGCTGCAGCTCAGGCGCAGAAGTCAGCCCAGCGTGCCCTCCGCCGCGCTAAAGAAAGCGCAGATGCTGCGAATACCGCGAAGACAGCATTCGTGGCTAATATGAGCCATGAAATCCGTACGCCTCTGAGCATCATCTTGGGGTACTGCGATTTTCTGCTTAAACCTGAACTAGGACCAAACGAACGCCATGAATATGCGCAGACCATTAAGCGCAGCGGAGAAGCTCTTCATAAACTCGTGGGAGATATTCTCGATATCTCTAAAATCGAAGCGGGCCGTTTGCAGGTGGAGAAAACCGGATTTCCTCTCGAAGAGTTCCTGGAGGAGTTGAATCTCTTATTCCGGTTGAAGGCGGAAGAGAAGGGGATTGGTCTGTACTTCTCGCGCGCGGAAAACTGTGAGCTCGTCGTTTCGGATATGGCCCGCCTACGGCAGATTTTGGTCAACGTCATTGGCAATGCGCTGAAATTTACGCAAGCAGGTTGGGTCCGCGTCGAAGCGGCTTCCGTGTCAGGGCTGGGCCAGGAGCCGATGCTCCAGTTTACTGTTTCCGATACGGGCTGCGGAATCCCGACGCACCAAGTGCATAAACTCTTCGACCGCTTTGAGCAGGGCGACACCTCCACCGCGCGTCTTTATGGCGGGTCAGGATTGGGACTGGGGTTGTCAAAATCCCTGGCACAGCTCTTGGGTGGCGATTTGGTATTGAAGGAATCTGTTCCGGGGCGGGGAAGTGTTTTTGCAATCACAGTCACCAACAGCGCCTTGCTGTCGGCGCCGATAGCGCGGCGCAAAACTCCGGCTTTGTCTCCGCTGCCGTCTTTAGACAAAGTCCGAATTCTTCTGGCCGAAGACGCTCCGGATAATCGCCTGTTGGCGACGCGCCTTTTGGAATCGGCCGGCGCAAGTGTCGACACGGCCGAAAATGGCGCGGTGGCGGTGAATAAAGCATTGAGCCGAAATTACGATGTCGTATTGATGGATCTGCAGATGCCAGGACTCGACGGCTATGAAGCCACTCACTTCTTGAGGGCGAATCGCTTTGCACGTCCCATCATCGCGCTCACCGCAGATGCGTTTTCCGACTCTCGTGAACGCTGCTTACACAGCGGTTTCTCAGCTCACCTGACAAAGCCCATTAATCCGCGGCTGCTTCTCCAGACGATCCAAACCTGCATGTCCCGGGCTTCTTAAGGCTCCCCAGCCTAGACCTGGCATAACCCTTGAATATTTCTAAATTACGGCATTTTTAGGCACGCGTATTCTAGGGGGATTCGCTTGAGGTTTGGGCGGTCGTTTAAGCTATGGTGGGTACTAGCCTTTTTGGCTAGCGGGTTGGCGTTTGCCAACGCACCCCCTACTACGATCGACGAAGGCGGCGGTTTCGACTGCGAAGAACGGCTTGCAAGTCTTCCCGACGCTTCTCCGACAGACCCCACTTTAACTCCCAGTGAGTTAGGAACGCCGATACGGATCAAAGTCATCTCGCTCGGCGCGATGGACCCCACCAAGTCTCCCAGTGAAGCCGGAGACGATATTCTCGTCTTCGAAGTCCCCAAGGGCGAAACGTTCGGAGTTCCGCCCGGGCCTCCAGGGGAATCTTCAGAAGACAAAACCAAGCGGTTGCGCCGTGAGCGTGACACCCGAGCCTCTGCATTTCTCACCCGCGAATACCCCGACAGCCAGCACATCGGTAACCCCGCGGCATTATCTGGCCCCTCCGGATTGCGCAGCCGCGCAGTGCGCGTGATCACCGATGAATCGGGGAAAACGACCCACATCGTGTTGCTTCCGAGTGGCGCGACTCCGCAAGATTGGGAGGCCGCTCGTTTAGAGTACGTGCGAATTGCGGAGTTTCTGAAATCGATTGATGGCGCTGAAGGAGCGAAATTCTTTCCGAAACTTTACCATGCGAATGTTTCGGAGGATGTCTCCCGAAGCCGCACGGATTCTCCCGCCTTGGTGATGGAAGATGCTAAGTGGGGATCGATTGGGGATAATCTCGGGAACGCCGATTGGTTTGGACCCACCGTTCCGCCGTTGAAGATGCTAGAGCACTTGCGCGCAAGCACCGAAGGCTTGAATTACCTACACTCGCTCGGGAAAGTGCACGGCGATGTAAAGCCAGACAACCTTCTTCTCACAGGCACTGAACGCAACCCGCGTACTTTGATCGGAGATCTCGGCGGCTTGCTGGATGTGAACAAGCCCGTTTCGGCGTTCATGATTACCGCGAATTACATCAATTCGGGCCGTGGCCCACAGGGGGACTTTGGCGTTCTGGCACCGACGGCTCAGTTTAGCCGAGACCTCTATGCCATGATGGTGACGGACCAAGAGAGACTTTTGGGTAAGTCGATTTCGAAGGTCGACGGAAAATACCTAATCGAAAGCCAAGGCGATATTACGGGAGCGGTCAGCGCGAACGTTACCATCCAGCAGCTGCGGGTTTCTCCGCATAGCATCGATCCACGGATTTCCCCGATTCTCTCGGCACTTTCGTGGGTACCGCCGGAAACAGCGGCGATGCGGCTCTACGATCAGAAAGCGGCTAAGAGCTATCTCGAGCGCGGCGACGTCTATGGTTTCTTCAAAGACTACTTCGGGCCGACGTTCTTGGAGCCGTTGGACGTACAGCGTGCGGCTGCTCTAATCGATTCTGCCGACGAGCTTCGCTCGCGTTTTGAAAGCGGCACTTTGGGTCTTAAGCCTACTAAGCAAGATGCCATCCGCCAGGAGATCGCTCGCCAACGCGCCGCAGTAGCGCCATGAGCAACGGCCTTCTCCAGGCCAGTGCTATACTTTAAGGGTCGAATTGCGCGTTTCTCGCGGGCATCCATACCGTATAAAAATGAGGGCTCCATGCCGCAGATCCTTCGCTTGGTTTGCGTGGTTTTGGTCTATAGCTCTGTTGCCTCGGCCGTGCGCATTTGGCCGGACGACACAGGGGGGAATTTCCCCCTCCCGCCTCGGCCGGTGACCATCATGCCCGAAAGCGAAGTGAGTGCGATTCTCGCCAAAATGCCGGTGATGTATGACCCGTGGCTCGCGAGCGTGATCCATAGCCGCGATACGATGTGGTACGACAAGAAGAGTATCGTTCCCGGTTACCAAGACTCTTTTGGTGACAACCAAGAATTCCCCATCGGCTTTCGCCCGAACACCATCGCTCCGGGGCTCATTGCTGTTCCTGGCGGCCACGCGTGGCTTTTCCGACGCTCGGGAGAGTTCAACTTTCCCTTTGGGCGCACGGGCCATCCGAACGACGCTCTAAACACCTTCGTGGTCGATTTCTGGAAGCTCCCCCGCGATGGCAAAGATCTGCTCCCGGTCGTGTGGTGGAAGCGCCACCCGAGTAACTTCCACACGAGATACCATTGGATGTTCCCGGTCGGGACGGTTTTTGGTGAGCTGATCTTCATCAAGAATGGCTCGAGCGATTCGTACATCTACGAAATCCGCACACGTGTGCGCAAAGCCGATGGTTGGACGGTCGACGTCTTCCGTCCGTTCCCAACGTCTGATGACTTCCTAAACGCCTTGGAGAACAAGCGCCGCGAGCGTTCCTCGTGGCAGACCTCGAGCGCCATCACGAACCTTGTGGACTACACGCGCACGTTGTCTTCGCAGGTAACAGAAACGCTGCAGCCGTATAATTTCAAATCCGCCTTTACATCTGTGCAGGGTGGGGTGGATTACCTACCGGCAGTCGATGACCCACAAATCCTCATCGATCTTCTAAAAGAGACTGGCTTTCAGTCGACAAAAGGCAAGTACTGGAAACAAACGGGCGGTGTTTCCTCTTGGGCGCCTTCCACAAAAGCGGACTTTCACATTGTGCCGAAGAATAACAGCGCGGCATTCTTTGAAGTCTCCGATACATTCTGCAATCGCTGCCACCAAGACGCCGGGCGCCCCATTAAGGATTACTACTTCGATGTGCAGCTCTATGGGGAAATCTGGGGTGAGGACGAGATCTTTTCATGGCACCCCTTTGACGCGAAGTACTTCGTGGATGCCAGTGGTTCCGTCGTGAACTTTGGAAATGAAAACCGCAAATTCCGTTCGGACTTCGTGAATGCGAAGGTTCTGCAGGAATACAACCCCAGCGTTCACCCCTCCTCCCGCTACAAACAGATCACGCAATCGTGGTCTAATTGGGTCTACCGCTAGAGCCTTAACCTGTAAGCCTCTCCCGGTACGCAAAAAAAAGCATATCTGCGCCTTGACGGCGTATGCATACATTTGTATGTTTATCTTCAGAAGGGAGGAACGAAGCCATTAGAGCTCTGTAGCGGAGCTCAAACCCCGATCTCCTGGTATCCCGACCCGGGGATCATTTCTTGCCCGGAGGAGTGGTCGCTAGCTGCCTTTACCCAATACGACTAGCCGGCCATTCCTCCGCCCCCCACCTAGACTTCGGCTTTGCCGTTTTCTTTTTCAGCTTCGCGGATCTCGAGAACGGTGATCATCGCCATGTTCACGATTTCATCCACTTCGGCCGTGCGCTGGAGCACGTTGATGGGTTTGTTCATCCCCACCAGAATCGGCCCAATCGCTTCGGCACCGCCAATGCGCTGCATTAGCTTGTAGCAAATATTCGCCGACTGGAGGTCGGGGAAGATCAGCACATTCGCGCCGCCTTTCAGATCGCAGAACGGGTATTCGTTGTTCACGATATCCGCCACAACTGCGGTGTCGGCTTGCATTTCGCCATCGATGACCAGATCGGGACGGCGTTGTTTGACCAGTTTCACCGCTTCGCTCACCTTGCGGGCGAACGGGTGGCTGTTGCTGCCAAAGTTGCTAAACGAAAGCATCGCGATCTTGGGCTCGATATCGAAGAAGCGCGCTTCTTCCGCGCAGCAGATGGCAATGTCAGCCAAATCGCATGCCGTTGGGTCGATGTTTACCGTCGTATCTGCGAAGAACAGGATGCGATCACGGAAGAGCATCATATAGACGCCCGCAATCTTCATGCCTTTGCGGCTTCCCACCGTTTCCAGGAAGGGACGGATGGTGTCCGGGTACGACTGAGTGACGCCGCTGAGTAGCCCTTCGGCATCTCCGCATTCGACCATCATCGAGCCAAAGTAGTTTTCGTTTTTCATCAACGAGAAAGCCTGTTCGCGCGCCAAGCCTTTGCGTTGGCGCTGCGTCCAGAATTTCTCTGCATACGCTTTGCGTTTCGGTGCAAGCGAGGGCGTTAGAATGGTGACGTCTTTCAGGGCTTCTAGGCCGCGTTCAGCGATTGCTTCGCGGATGCGCGTTTCGTTGCCCAATAAAATAGGCTCAGCGATCTGCTCCTGCACGATAATGTCGCAAGCGCTCAGGATCTTCGCGTTTGAGCCTTCGGGGAAAACGATCTTTTTAAGCTTCTGCTTGCCCTTGGTGTTTACGCCGAGCTTGTCCTTGATGCCGCGGACAAAGCTCTGGCGGATGCCGAGGCGCTTTTCCAAGGCGACGGAATACTCCGCCAAGTCGATGCGCTCTGTGGCCACGCCACTATCCATGGCGGCCTTGGCGACTGCGGGGCAAACCCAGAGCAGTACACGCGAATCAAAGGGTTTCGGAATGATGTATTCCGAGCCAAAGCGGAACTGCGTGCCGCCGTAGGCCTTGGAAACGTAATCCGGCACTTCCTGCTGCGCGAGCTTCGCCAGCGCATGCACGGCGGCCATTTTCATTTCTTCGTTGATCGCCTTTGCACGCACATCGAGCGCGCCGCGGAAAAGAAATGGAAACCCGAGAACGTTATTTACCTGGTTCGGAAAATCCGAACGGCCCGTGGCCATGATGATGTCATCGCGGACGGACTTGGCGACGTCGTAGTCAATTTCCGGATCGGGGTTGGCCATGGCGAAAACGATTGGCCGCTTGGCCATGGACAAGATCATCTCGCTCGTCACAGCGCCTTTAACGCTGAGGCCAACGAAGACATCGGCGCCCTTCATGGCTTCCGCAAGCGTGCGGGTCTTGGTGCGGGATGCGAAAGCTTCTTTGTACTGATTCATGCCCGATTCGCGGCCTTGGTAGATAACCCCTTGGCTGTCGCACATGATGATGTTTTCGCGCTTGAGGCCTAAGCTAATGTACAGATTAGCGCAGGCAATCGAAGCGGCTCCCGCGCCGTTGATCACCATCTTTACTTTGCCGATGGGCTTTTTCGCGAGTTCCAAAGCATTGATCAAGGCGGCGGCGGAAATGATGGCCGTGCCGTGTTGATCATCGTGGAAGACGGGGATCTGCATCGTCGCTTTGAGTTTTTCTTCGATGTAGAAGCACTCAGGCGCTTTGATGTCTTCGAGGTTGATTCCGCCAAAGGTCGGCTCTAGGAGCTGCACACAGCGAACGAATTCGTCGGGGTTTTCGGTGTTGAGCTCGATATCGAAAACATCGATATCCGCAAACCGCTTAAACAAGACCCCTTTACCTTCCATGACCGGCTTAGCGGCCAGCGGGCCGAGGTTTCCCAGGCCCAGCACGGCTGTCCCATTGCTGATCACCGCAACTAGGTTCCCCTTAGCCGTATAGAGATTCGCGTCACGGGGATTCTTCGAGATTTCGATGCACGGTTGTGCAACCCCAGGCGAATACGCCAAAGAGAGATCTCTTTGCGTCTTACAGGATTTAGAAGGGACCACCTCGATTTTACCGGGGCGGCCATTACGGTGGTATTCAAGGGCCTCGCGGCCCATCTTATCGCGCTTACTCACAGGCCCACGATGTTAGCTCTGTGCCGTCGATTTGGCAAAGGCCTCGCATGGGACCGCTTGAGACGGCTTAAGGGGTGACAATGATGCTGATCGTGCGCGTATCCATGCCCCCAACGCGGGTGACGCTCTGGCCGTCCATATTGCGGCCGGGCGTTCTCCAGTGGCAGGACATCGAGTAGCTCGTCGAGGCATTCAGTTGCGGCGTGCGCCAGTTCGAATTGCCGCGGTTCCAGCCGTCCAGTCCAGGCCCATCCACGAAGCAATCGGCGAGGTTATTGCCGGAGGCGTTCCAGCGAATGCGGAGGTAGCTCCCTTTGGGTACGGTGATTTGGCCGCTGACCCAGTTATAGGTGCCGGTTTCTTTAGTCGCCTCAAACGTCATGACGGGGCGCTCGGTGGTGAGCGGCGCTTCGCAGACTGTGTTCTGGCCCATGGGCGTGATGCGTACGCCGTCGTTTGAGAGGGCGGAGCAATCTGGGAACATTTTCACCGGCGTTCCGAAAACCGGATCTCCCGCGGCGCCGATGTACTGCAAAACCTTGCTTCGTCCGCTGTCGCAATACTTGCCGTTCTTATAGGTATTCAACGAGCCGTAAGGCAGGTTCACGCAGCCGTCGTTATCCCAGTTCGAGGTAGCCCAGGGAGTAAGACCCGGCCACAAAGCGTAGAACTGGCGTTGGAAACCATAAGCAATCGCTGTCGGCAATCCGAGTTCATCGTAAGGCCGGGTATAAGAGTAACGGTAATACGTCGGCACGTGCTCTTGCTCGCCCAGGCGGTAACGATCGGTATTGATCGCTTGGCAGTAGTTGTAAGGGCCGTCGGCATAACCTCCGACGATAACTTCGTTGGGGCCGCAGGAGCCACCGGCGCGTTGTACAGGTGACCCGACCAGAATATCCGGATTCGGCAACGGCGCGCAGCTCGAGATTGTCCAGCTGCTATCATCCAAGCCGTAAGGCGCCATTCCCGGAGGGCAGATTCCCCACGTCGACATATCGATGTTGCGCGTGGGGGCAGCGCCCGAGCAGCCTTTGTACATGCCGTCCATCACATAAGGGCCTTGGCCAATCCCGTAGTTGCGGCTTCCCACAGCGCAATTCCAGGAGTTGGTGACCGACACGGCGGCGGTGGCAGATTTTGTCCCACCCGGTCCCGTGCAAGTCAGCACGTAATTTGTCGAGGCCGAAGGTGTGACTACGCGCGAGCTATTCGCGCCGACATTGCCAATAGTCGATAAAGTACATGTCGTAGCGTCGCTAACCGACCAGCTAAGCGTTGCGGGTTTGCCCGCTTCCAAATCATCCGGCATTCCGGCCCAAGTGGCTGTGAAGGTGATGGTCGGCTCTGGGAGAATCGTGATCGCTACGCTGTCAGAACCGAGGCCGCCATCGCCGGTACAGTCCATACGGAAAGTCGCGTTGGAGTTCAAAAGGCCTGTGCCGCGGCTTCCCGAGGGAGGGATATTTCCTGCAAAGAGGACATTGTTTTTGTAAAGCGAGCAGGTTTTAGCGCCGACGGTGGTGTAGGTAAGCAAGCTGAGAGATCCCTGGGCGACGCTCGTCGGGTTTGCAGTGAGTGTTACCGAGGTCGCCGGAGCGACTGTCACAGTAACGGTGTCCGTGCTGTCTCCGCCGTCGCCTGAGCAAGCCATGGTGAAGGTCTGGGATTTTGAAGCGCCCGTCGTGTTCTGCACCGCCGGCGAGGTCCAGGTTCCGGTCGTGGTGCCCTTGGGATTTAGCGAAATGATCTCCCCATCGATCGTGCAAGATTTAGCTTTGGTAGCGCTGTAAGAAAGTGACGCCGTTGTGCCAGGTGCTAGGATGGGAGCCGATAGATTGGTCAGGCTGATAATCGGAGGTGGAAGCACTGTAGAAATGCAGGATCGCATCCCACCACCTATTTTAACGGTGCCGTCCTTATTTTTGTCTGCAGCAAAGGCGCCACAGAAATCCGATTCCGCATCCTCCGAACTCCAGAATTTCATACCGTTAAGAGAACGGGCGGAAATTCGTTCGTAGCTCGAATCCAGGGCTTGCGTAGCTCTTACGCCCATGGGCATCCCACTTACATAGGTAAGAGGGTTGTAGCTGCTCGTGTCGGAAGTCGATGCAGGAGCCGTCGCGGGCAAAGAAGCGACTTGGCGAGTGCCGGCTCCAGCGGCCGAGGGATCCCCATTGAGTTCGGCCCACGAGTGCCAGGCGGTCATCTCGAGTGAGTAGAAGCCTTTTAAGTTCTCTAGGTTTTGTCGGTTGTTTTCTTTGGCTCGGTTTTCGACAACGCGTGCGGTGGTAAGGGTTCCACCCATCATGGCGACCGAAAGCCCTAGTGAAAGTAAAACGCTGGCTTGTCCGCGATTTCCCAAACTAAACCTCAAACGCACTACTAGGTAACTGAAGACGTTCAGTATACGGGGGAAGTGTGTCGCAATTATGAAGGCCAGGGCACAATGCGATAGGTAGGAAAAACGAGGGGTTATCAGGGCACTACGATGCTGATGGTGCGGGTATCCATGCCGCCGACGCGCGTAACGCTTGCTCCGTTCATGTTACGTCCCGGTGTTCTCCAATGGCAGAAAAGGGAGAACGAAGTAGAGGCCGTTATCTGGGGCGTGCGCCAATTTCCGTTGTTAGTGCTCCAACCATCGAACGAGGGCCCGTCCAAGAAGCAGTTCACCAGGTTGCTGCCCGTGACATTCCAGCGCAGGCGCACGTAGCTATTCTTCGCAACGGAGATCTGTCCCGTAACCCATTGGTACGGTGAGGTCTCTTTGGTGACTTCAAAGGAAATGTTCGGGCGCGCGGTAGTGAGCGGTGGTTCGCAAACCGTATTGCCTCCCACAGCTGTGACGGTAACGCCATTGCCGGTGAGGGCAGAACAATCCGGGAACATCTTCACGGGAGTGCCGAACGGAGGATCGCCCGGGGCGCCGATGTATTGCAAGACACGGCTACGCGCGCTGTTGCAGTACTTACCGTTCTTATAGGTGTTCAACGCTCCGTAGGGCAGATTCACGCAGCCGTCCTTGTCCCAAGCGCGGGTATTCCAGTTGCCAGGGATTCCGGGCCAGCTGGGATAAAAAATGCGTTGGAATCCATACGCGATCGCTACTGGCAATCCGAGTTCATCGTAAGGCGTCGAGTACGAGGCGCTGTAATACTGTGGTACGTGATCTTGTTCGCCCAAACGGTACCGGGCGGTATTGATAGCTTGGCAGTAGTGGTACGGGCCCGTATTGTAACCGCCTACAATGATCTCGTTAGCAGCGCAGTAGCCACCCGTTCTGTTGTATACGGGGCCTGTAAGAATATCTGGGTTAGGTAAGGGAGCGCAGCTGGAAATCGCCCAATGCCCGTCGTCCAGGCCATAGGGCGCCATACCAGAAGGGCACAATCCCCAAGTCGACATTTCGATATTGTAGGTAGGCGCGGCCGCCGCGCAGCCACGGTACAGCCCATCCATCACGAAGGGCCCGTCGCCGATTCCGTAATTGCGCTGGGCAACGGGGCAATTCCACACGGGCGGATCGGACGGGGGTGCCACGGTGGCAACAGAGAGACAGTTGCGCAAACCGGAGCTGGAATCGGTCGAGAAAGCGCCGCAAAATTTTGAAGAAGCGTCGGGAGAACTCCAATAGCTCATTCCCGTCAGCGAGCGAGAAGCGATGAGCTCATGGCTCGGATCGAGCGCACGGGTCGCGTTGATACCGAGCGGAGTTCCATCCGTATAACTGCCCGGAGCATATTGGCTAGTGTCCGAAGTGGAAGAGGGCATCGCCGCCGGCATCGATGCGACCTGCCGGGACTGAGCCGCCGGAGACGAGGGGTTGCCCTGGATCGCCGCCCAAGAGTGCCAGGCCGTGATTTCAAGCGAGTAAAACCCTTTGAGCGATTCTAGGTTAGCGCGGTTGTTTTCGCGCATTGCCCGTTCGGCTGAGCGGCTGGCATAGAACGACCCGGCCATCATAGCGACGGAAAGGCCCAACGAGAGACCTACGCTAGCTTGTCCTCGATTTCGCATAAAGGGAGTAATGAATTATACCTCACAGAGGCCCGGTAATTATGGCGCTGACTAAAGCCTGGTAGCTATTGAGTAATGACGGCAGGCTTTAGGTCGAGCACGAGGTGCCCTTCCTTCTGCACGGGCTGGTGCGCCTCGAAAGCGACATCGTCGGTGAGTGTTAGCTCGATGACCAAGTCGCCATCTTCAATGGCTGGGTAAAGCGTGATGTCCTTCACGTAGCGGCTTTTTTTCACCAGCGCTTTGACCTTTTCCGCATCGAGGTAATTCTGCCGGACGCCGCGGAAGGTGAGCAGGAACTTAGCTGGTCGGAAGAAAACACTTTCTCCCGTCGCGCCAATGCCTTTTTCACCAGGTTGGTAGCGCACCTGAAACTGGGGCGCCACTTTGCCGAGTTTGCGGGAGAGGGCATCGGAGAAATCCACCACCCAGCGCTCTACGCCCTTGTGGTCTGAAACCCGCATTGCTTCGATGTTTGCTGGGATGCGCTTTCCGCCCTCGTAAAGCCCTTCGGTGCGAAAATCTTTCGTCGACAGTCGGGGGATGGCCAAGGAATGCGGCACCGCGGACAAGGGGTCGCAGATTAGAAGAAAAAGACCGGCGAAACTCAGAACGCTTCTCATGGCGCCTCCTAAGAAGGCTGGGCGCCTTCGTAGCTGGTTAGGATCTTTTTTGCGAGTG
>JAIEOG010000403.1 GCA_019750655.1 bacterium | reverse complement strand
TAAGGCCGCCCGGCGCAGGTTCTTCACGTTGACTGTACGGTTCGCGCCGAGGGGGATGAAGACGCGTTCCGTTCCCGGCCAAGCCGGGGTGACTGTTTTCGGGGCCATTGATGAAAGCTTCGGGGGAGAGGCTTCCACCAATCCGTTTAGAAAGAGGCAGGCGATCCAGAGTGCCGTAACCATTCCGACCGAGGGAGCAAACCCAGGGCCAGGGTGTTCGTGCCTAAGCCTCTTTCAAACTATCTAAAATCAAAACCCTCTAGGACCCATTCCGGACTCTTAGATGCCCGCGATGCCGAGACCGAATTCCCGGTTCGCGTCCGCCAAGAAGCGGCGGTTCGCATCGTTGTCCGCGACGTTCACAAACTCACTGACGTAGTAATCGCCGTAGACGCCGCCTGCGTGCGTGACGCCGGCAATCTGGAGATCCGCACCGCTAGCGCGGAACATCGGGCCACCCGAATCACCGAAGCACGTGCCGGCTTGGTTAGCGTCACCGATGATGCCGCGGCTGTTGCGGGCTGCGCTGGACGCTCCCGGCGTCAACAAGCGCAAGAAGTCTGATTTATCAGCGACACGGTTGCTACCAGCGCGTTTGCGGCCTGCGTTCATGCGCGTTTCGACGCTGTCGCAGCCGTAACCGACGACCGTCACTGCATCGCCTTGAGCGACTTCATTGCTGATGCCGTAAATTTCAGCGTCGTTGACCGTGAGCTCTTGGTCGAAGATGAGAAGGCCGATATCGTTCGTGTCATTCACCGAACCCGTGCCGGCGATTTGGCGGTTAGAAGAACGGAAAGCACCGTTCTTAGCGTAGACCGTGTAAGTGCCAGAGTTGAGCAAGCAGTGCGTGGCCGTCATCACCGCGTAGCGGCTGACGATAGCACCCGTGCAGAGCCCCGTTCCGCCAGGCGAGACCACCATGACAACGCCCGGATAGGCCGTCGTGTAGGTGCTAGCGAAACCCGCTGCGTTTGGAATGCTATCTTCTGAGAAGTTCTGACGCGCACAACCGATGGAGATCAACGCGTTGACGAGCAGAAACAGTGAAAACAAAATCCGAGCGACGTACTTCATTGGATTTTCCCCGAAACGTACAGATTTTTGAATTTATCGAAGCGCTAGGACTAAGCGAAAGAACGCACCACCCCAGTCACGAAGGTAGAGATTCTCTATTTAGATTTGCTTAACCCTGATTCCCCGAAAACCGTAACGCACTTAGAGATTGCAAGCGAAAGACCACATTTGCGGCAAAGTTAGAAGCCATCGAAAGCAGGACGTTTTTCGGCAAACTGTCGAGAAAGTAGACAGGCGATAACCCCCTCGACAGGCGCCGAACTTTCAGACGCCTGGAACGACGGCAGCGTTAAGTAGTGAAAATGCGGGGGATTTAAATACTAGTTCTTAGACAGGGTTAATTTGACGAGGTTTCAGACGGATTCGTGCGGCTGATTTGGATGAGGACTTTTCCACAGTCTTGCATCAACGCCCCTGCCTTATCGGGCTGTAATTTAGCCTGTATGGCTCCTGCAATGTCGGGGTGGACCCGGCCATGGTTCAAGACCGCGGCGAGGATATCGGCTCGGTCGGTGGGGTCGAGGTGTTTGGTGAAATCCGTCAGCTTGAGGAACGCATTCTGGATTTTCACGAGGTAGTCAGACGTTTCTGGATCGGTGGCTCGCAACTGGCGGGCAGCGGACATAACGAGGCCCGAAATCTGAGTCCAATCGCTCTGCCCCTGATTGATGGCATAAGCCAGGATCTTGCCCAGAAGTTCCCGCTGCTTTTGCGTTGGCGGTTCGAGGCTCATCGCACCATGGTCGAAGAGGATGACCGTTTCCCCATCCACACGCATCTGATCCCCGTGGCGATCGTGATCGAACTCTTCTCCCGAGAAAACCTGGATGAGTTCCAACGTCACATAGGCGCGCGCGAGGTTTTTACGGTAACGCTGCTGCTCTGGGGTACTTTCGGGGAGCTTATTAAAATGCTCGCCTTTGGCCTTTTGAGAAAACCGATACCCCTCGCCATGCGTAAGCAGTTTTGCCGGCGCAAACGTAAATTTATGGCCATCGACCTCGATCTCATAGCCCGAGTAGTTCTTTTCTGCGGTATCAAATTGTTTTTTATACGCATTGGAATCCGTCTCTACATCTGCCATGCGAGAAGCGTGATCAATGACTTGGACCAGATGCTTCTGAAGGGGATCGGACCTACCCAGGTCACTTGCCACTTCAGCCATTTTGCGAAAACCTTCCTGGGCGCGTTCCTTAGCATGCGGGCGCAATAGCGAAACGACTGCGCTTGTCCCATCGAAAAGCTCCACTTCCACGGTGATGTAATAAGAAGCCGCACCCAAGATCCGGCCAATGTGCTTAACTTTTTCTCTCTCACTCTCCGGGACTCGCTTCCGATAGAGCTCAATCATTTCTTCTCGCGTGGGAATGCCTGTGTCGCTTTTAAGTCTTCCCATTCCAGAGCGTAAATCTTCGGGCGCATCTGGGTAGCTATGGATAGCTTGGCCGAGCTTCACCTCTGCAGGGCCCATCTGCTCGAGCACCAAGGCAAGCTTTTGGCTGACGGAGAGTTTCTCTTGCGCACGTTCGGACTTGTCGTTTGCCGCTAGAACGGCGGCTAGAAACGGCGTCTTTAAATCATCATCCAGCCGTTCGATGTACTTTCTAAGCAAGGTGCGTGCCTGCGCGCTGTAACGTTCACCTGCGGGAAAAAGGGCTTTGGAGATTTTATCCACGACATTTCCAAGCTCATGGCCTTCTCGAAATGCGGGAGGAGGCAGGAGCAAGGCGTCGATTGCCGGAACACGGGCTTGAAAGGGCAAAGACCAAAAGTTCTCATGGAGCAGACGAGTCGCTGCTTCCTTTTCTTTGTCACTAGTCCCCGAAAAGATGGGGTCCGATATTGGCCCTCTATTCATCTGGCTAAAATCGAAACTGTTGATGCGCAGAGTTCCCATAAACCTGCTCACGGAAACATCAGTTAGTGGTGCGGATAAGAAATTTAGAAATGCTTCGCGGGAGGGATCATGCCGACGAACGGCTTCCGCCCCCGCCTCAGACAGTAGCCCAATGGTGTGGCCCTTCTCCATTTTTCTGCGGTCTTCAACATGGTTGATGGCAGAAAGCGCCGTGGAGAGAGCCGGCTGTGCTTCTAATTTGGTCGCAACGGCATCCACCAGCTCCAAACGATCCCGCGCATTTAATCTCTTCGCGAGCCCATGCACCGCGGACGAGAGAGTCTGCTGGTAATCTAGGTCTCCCTTATCTTTGCCGTACTTTTCCAAAACCCCCTTAACCCACAATTCCTGAACCGCAGTGCGCAGCTTTGGGAAGTCTATCTGCCCATCTGCGAGGAGTTCCTCCAAAACCTTCTGCCGTCGCCCTAGGGGAAGACCGGGAATCTTCTGGATTATGTACTCGAGCATTTCGGATTCAAACTGCCGGTCCTCTGGAAAAAGGCGGAGCTTCCGCATAGCTTTCCATGGGGCGGCCAGAGACTCTGGATCCTTCGGCCATGAGCCGTAATCCGAGAACAAGCGAGACTTAACCCAGCGCTTTGTGTCGACGCATTCGCCTAATATTTCGTCGTCGAGCCAAGGAAGCACTCGTAAAACATCTCCTGAGGTTAGCTCGTCTTTGGGGGTTTTCGCTTCGAAGTTCACAAAAAGTATCGTTGCCGTGCGTTTTGCAGCAAGCGATCGAATCTTGCTTAGTCTCTCGACCGCCTCCAGAAAATCGGAGCGCTTTCCAGAGTTCTCCACCTGCATGAAGCGGTAAAGGGGTGCATAGTCGCGATCGCGAACGTTCTCTTCAGTCAGCTGCGATTCGCCATCTGATAGAAAATGCGGTCCAGAAGCGATCGCCAGCTTTTCCTCACGGGAAAAAATTCCATGGGTGTCTGCAATCATGTAACGGTTCAATTCTGGATAGCCGTAGTTTTTCGAGAGACCAAGTAGCACCTTTCTCACGGCATCGCGGTGCGCACTAGCATTCTGCTCCAGCAGTTCTGTTACTCTTTTAAGCGTGCCCTCCATCAAAATCTCCATGGCTTCATTGCGATCGTGGATGGCATCAGCGTCACGGGTATCGCCATAGACCGGCCGGGCGAAATCCAAGTCGTTCATCGTCACAAAAAACTCAGGGGATTTTTCGAGATGCCCTAAACCGATTGGAAACAACGAGCTGAGGTTCAGGTGGGGTGCTATGACTAATGCTTTTGCTTGGGCCTGTTTATCTCCTTGGAATCCAGCGGCAACCAAGGGGACAAAGTTTTTCAAAAAATGCTGCGTAGTCATCGCCGCAACTTCCCGAGAGCGGTCCAGGATCGGGCGAGTGGAAAGAACTCCATTTTCATCCCACGAAAGACTGCGCATCCCAACGCCCTCCTGAAGGTCGTCTTTCACAATCGGCGAGCGTTTACCGATCAAATAGGCTTCCATTTCCTCGACGGGCAAGCGCTCCACAACCGCGGGATCTTCTATCCCGAGCTGCCAAAGAACTTCGGCCACTGCTCCGCTAGAATCCCCCGCTAATGCTTGGAGGTGGGGCCACCAAGGGGCAACGTGCTTAGCCGAGTCAAATTGCTTTGCCTGTAACGTAAATTCGCGATTCGGCACAAAGAAAGCTGGCAAGTGCATATCTTGCAAGAAGCGTATTGGTAAATCTAGCTGCCGCACTTGTTCTCTCACCTTGGCGGCTGCAGCATGGATTGCCTCCGGCTCTTTCGCATTCAAAAATACTTGGATCCGCGCCGCCAGCTCGGCAAGTGCACCGAGCGGTCGTGCTGGTAGTCCACGGCTTGAATAATCGTAAACAGGTTTCTTAGATTCCGTAGCCGGGATCTGGGATTTTAGAAACCCTTCAGTAACCCCTCCCCCCAAGGCTTCGGATAGCCAGTAAGCGATTTTTGCATAATCTTCCTGTGCTGTTTTTTTCCGGGCGAGCGCGGTGATTGAGTCGGCTAGTGCGTGGGCCTCTGGTGAATTTTTTGCCGAATCGGGCAGCGCGCGGATCAAACGCTCCAAATCTGCGGAGCGTCGAGGGTACTCCGGACCAATCAAGGCAACCGCTTTGCGTAAAAGGTTGAGTTTTTCTGGAACCGTGGCTTTTTCATAACCCTGGTCCGAGAGTTGCTTGGAGAGCAAGGTCTGCTCATGGGCCTTCTCTGCCAGATCTCTGAAAACGCCCGTGGTAGTCGCCTCGACCGACGCCGAAAGAGCCCCGCGGCTGTAAAGAAGCAAAGCGGTTCCCTTGTCTAGTGCTTCAAGACGGTTTCCCGGTAGACCATGGACATCCAGAACTTCGATGGGATCGTACAATTTACCGTCGCCGAAGATCTTTCGCGCCATGATCTTGGCTTGCCGTACATCGTAGCCAGCATCGGCAAGAAGCGGCAGTGGGCGGATATCGGCATAATATTCTTCAGGCTTTGAGTTCCCGGCTACTTTCTTTTGATCTTTGTCGCTCAAGTGCTTGTGAACCGCTTCGTGGCCCAACACCCAAGCGATTTGATCTTCGTTGTCGACTAAGCGGAGCAGTCCGCGAGTCATCACGATGACGGGCGGCTTGGCGAGGCTGTAGTAGTACGCATTCGGCTCGTCATCCGCGCTAATGATGAACCGAATGTTGCGGTTGTCGGGAAAATCTTTTTGCGGAAAAACGCGGTTATAAATCCGCGTCATCTCGGTCTGAAACTTCTGGCCTTCGGGGGTCGTGGGCTGAACCCAGAGTTCGTTTTCTGCAATGCGCGGCGGGAGCTCGCCGTTTTCTAACTGCGTTCTTTCTGCCTTGGTGGGACGCTCGCGGTCCTTGGTCTTTTTCTCCGCGGCAAGGGCGTGCGCGGGCCCTAAGAGCACCGCACAAACCGCGAGTAGGAAAAGGCGTAATTTCACCTTTTCTTATCGGGATTTATTCAAGAAAACCGTAGAGTTGTGACTCTGCGCGTTGGGGTCAGGTTTCGTAGAGATCCCCGCGAGCAGCGCGCGCTTCTTTACCGTTCCGTTTAGGCTCTTTGGGCTGGAACTTGCGGAGGAACTCGGCCTGGTAAGCCCCCTGGACCGACCGGAAATCACGGCGGTGCAGATGCAGAGCGTTATTGAAGTTCCCTTCCACCACCCAGACCGCTTCGTCTTCCGTTCCGACGACCACGGCGTAGTTCTGGCCAGGGCTGACGCTGGAGCCGACTCTTACGATATCGCCCAGCTGCAATTCACCGGGATGGCGAACCTGCGACACAGGGGAAGAAGTGAGCTCGCGCCCTTCCTGAGCCGCCAACCATTGGGGAAAAGCAAAGCCCCACGTCGAACGGTAATACGGCCGCTGACTCCCGGCCTTCGCACTCTGCGCCCAAACCTGTAACTCCATAAACGCGCGGGCCGCAATGAAGGCACCGCGGGTGTTATCTCCCTCGGGGATCGTCAATGCGTAGGAAACGCCGGGAATATCGAGCAAGTGTTCTCCGCGTTTCAGTCCCTGCTCCGGCATCCGGTAAAGCTGCACTTTCAACCGATATGCCTTAGCTGGCGAAAGATCGGTCACACGCAAGATGGCTTCATTCGCATCGGAGATTTCCAACGGGAGAGAAACCTCTTTGGCGTCGACGCCAAAAGCCTGGATGCTCACACGGGCGAAGAGAGCGCCATCCAGCGCTAGGACTTCCCGGTTGCGGATGGTGAACTTCAGCGAAACCGCGCCGGATTCGAGATGGCTCCAAGTGTAATTCGTATCGGGATCGAAACCCGCGTTCGAAGGATTCTCAGAGAGCGTCTGAGAGGCAACCGCGGCCATCCCCGAAGTTCTGCGTGAACTCGGAAACTGAGCAACTGTTACCGTCGAAACCAAAACTGCTAGTGCGGCAACTAAACTCTTCATACAATCTCCTTTAAAGAGCTTGGGTCTACTTACTCGAGGCGTCTGCCTCAACTGATTTTTTGAAAAGACGAGCCGGAACCGGAGCCTTAGGGGCCGGGGCCATCAAGGACTCCGCAGGAAAATACCGGGTAATCTCCGTTAGTGGGCGTCGGCGGATTTCAACCTGATTATTGGAATTGCCTTCGACTCCCCATACGTAACCCGCTTGATCGGTTCCCAGAACTACGGATTTATTAATTCCTCCATTGCCTTTCAAAACCAAAATATCCCCAAGTTTGAGATCAAAAGCCGTCTTCGGAATCGGAGCGTCCGCTGTCGGTGTGCGCGCATTCAAGCCTTCTTGCTCCGCGATCCATTCCACAAAGACAAAGCCCCAACCGCCGGAGGCCTTCGTATAAGCCTGCCGATGCCCTTGAACGGGATCTTTTTTCCAACGCGCCAGTTCTTCGAGAGCGCGTGAGGCGAGGGCAGCACCCTTGAGAATGCCCCCTTCTGCCGCCGTCACACCATAGAATTTCGCTGAGGCACGGCTCAAAGCAGTGCCGAACTTAGAACCGTCTTTTGGCAGAAGACTGAAAGTTACTTCAATTGAGTAAGCCGTACTCGGTTCCAAATCCTCTAACGTAACTAGCGCCGTGCCATCTTGTTCGATGTCTAAGTACAGGGGTTTTTCTAACGGCAGCTTCTGGTTCGTAAGTTCGCGGGATACAAAAGTTGCAAAGAGGTTCCCATTGAGCGCCAAAAGGGCTTGATCGCGGATCTCAAGCTTTAGGTGCATTGCGTGGGGGTCGAGATTCTCGTGGCTGTAGCTGTAATCGAAGCTGACGGCTTTGGTTATCGGTGTCTCGCCGGCGGCGAAAGCCGGAAGGCTCAAAAGAACGGCAAAGGCGATTGCGGCGCGCATGGGAACTCCTCTAAAGGGGAGCGAGTTACCATAGGCATGGGGGAGCACAAAGGCATTTCGATGCGAGCTGAACATATCCCCGACAGGAATCGAACCTGTAATTAGCGATTAGGAATCGCTCGTTATATCCATTTAACTACGGGGACGTGAGGAGTGACTTTACCTAAGCAGCGCCTCAGCGCCAAGGGGAGCCGATCGGTCGCGCGCTGATTTGCGTTTGAATGTCAGCGTACTCAACTGTATGTTGCTGCGTACTTGGGGGATAAATGTTTCGCAGCTTGGCAGTTCTCATCGGTTTTTCTCTGGCACTTCCGGCCTGCGCCGCCAACGAAGTAAGGCCCGTGCCCCGCACTCGCCAAGTGGCCAATGAACCCGCGGCGGTTCCTGCGGAGGCAAATACCTCCACCACCGTGCGGTCTGTGGAAAAGCCTGACGACTTTAACCCTTTCGCAATGCCCTACAGTGTCGGGATTGAAGGCCCATCTTGGTCGGCAACCTCTCCTTTAAAAGAGTCGGCAGTCGCTATCGGCGTTTGGCTGGATAAACGTTGGGGCTACGAAGTTTATGTGGGCTATGCCCGCACCGCGAACGGCACCAGCGCGACAACGACCACTTCCACTAACGTCACCGCCGGGTCGCAAACGCAAACGACCGTTGGCAGCGGAACACCCAGCCAGGGGAAGTTTCTTTTGGGCGGGGCGATTAAGTACCGCATCCACCAAAAGAAATATTTTGGAGTGAGCACCGATCTCTTAGCGACGGTGAATCCGGGAAGCATTGGTTCTGGCATTACCGGCAGCCGCACACTAACCACACCCGACACTAACGATCCGAATGACTACACAATCACGGACACCGCCTACGGAACGACCACTGTGACGACGGATATGCTTATCCGCATGGGGCCCCGGATCAACGTGGACTACCACCTGCCCTGGGTGCCGAATATTCTTCTGGGCGCTTCTTTTGGGATCTTCATGTCCATCGGCGGAAACACGAACACCCACACCTCCACGCGCACGGCGAGCCAGCAAGTCGTCAACGGAGTGGAACAAACACCCGCAGCGGAAACGACTTCTGTCTCCGACCAAAGCTCCTCGCCTGGAGTGCTGGGCGATACTTACGCCATCGGCGGCACGGGCTTGGGCATCGGCACAGGCAGCGGTTTAGGGCCGATTACGGTGACGGGCACATTCCGTATCCGCTACACCTTTTAACTAGGAGAAAAGAAGGCTTCCAAGTCTGCGCGGAAGGCAGTTACGCGTTGCTCGATAAAGTCTTCTTCGCTCTGCCTCGGTTTCGTTGCAGAGAAAAAAAGCAGAGCACCATCAATCCGCTCCAAGACTTCTTCTGACTTGAGAGCGATCGCTTCCGGCGAACGCACTACGCCACGTTTTTGGAGTTCTGCTCGAAGCATCTCTGCACAGCGCCCTGTATTATAGAGGTGCTGCTCGGTATGCAGTTTCAAAAACTTCTTGTCGTAGCCTGCGTAGTAATACGAGAGCAGAAAGCTCGCGTAGTAGTGCTTATTGCGCAGAAAAAATTCGAAATTGATGCGGTAAACATTCACCAGCCATTCCAACCCCGTCTGGTTGGAAACAGTCTGCCGGGCATCGGTCCGCAATTTATCAAAGAGGTACAAAACCACTGCGCTTAAGAGATCTTTGCGGCGAGGAATGTAGTACGGAACCAAGCCGCGGCTCACCCCTGCCCGCTCGGCAATCCGGCGTGTGGTGGTCGCCTCGATCCCGTCCTCAGCAATGCAGCGAGTCGCCGCTTCTAGGATTATTTCACGTTTCGATATACGCATATTTACAAATAGTTATACATTACGTTTGAGCACTTGCTCAAATTCCTCTTGATCCTTATCGGACACTTCTATAGATAGCTCGACCCACGAGGGCCGGAGGGAAATCTGATGCGCGTTCTAGGAATTTTGGGGTTATGGTCGTCTTTAGCCAGTGCCTGCATTGCGAATCTGGTGGCAATGGGGGGACAGCCTTCTGAGCTCACTCTCTATATAGAGGAAAGCGATGAAGCTGCCCGCCTGGCTGCCGGCATTGCCGCCCGCGGAGCTGCCGAATTGTTTCACGCCACACGCTTCATGGCAGAACCGGATCCCGAGTTACAGCGAGGGCCGGCGGGCTTACCGGTCATCACTCGCATCCAAGTCAATCTTGTAAAACATGAGGCAGGGGAGTTTCATTTCGGTGTCACTCTCCAAAAAGCCGCCATCATCCAACAAGTCAGCTTGCCGCGCAGTTACCCCTATCATTTAACGCCGGTGATAGTCCGCGGTGGCCAAGTACTGCCTTTGGAGGGGGTGAAGTTTGAAAAACTCCCGCTGCCTCCCATGGGTTGCCCGGCAGACCCGTCATTCGGCGGACCTTGAGGATAAGGGGGCCATGGTTTAAAACTTCCCTACAGGAGAAGCCATGGCCCACGCCCCGGGATTTTTGAAACTCGTTAACGACGCCAAGAAACATGTGCGGGAGTGCACGCCGCAAGATGTCCGCCGCCGCCAAGATGCGGGGGAGAAGTTTCACTTAGTGGATGTACGAGAAGACGGTGAGTGGGCCGCCGGCCGCGCCGCGGGCGCTATCCACATCGGCAAGGGTGTCATCGAACGCGATATCGAAGCGGCCCTTCCGAACAAGAGTGAACTCGTGATCCTCTATTGTGGGGGCGGTTTCCGCTCAGCCCTGGCAGCTGAAGCGATTCAAAAGATGGGTTACACCAATGTGATTTCTATGGATGGTGGCATCCGCACCTGGCGTGAACTGGGTTACCCCGAAGACCACTAGACGGAATCTTTTACCGACTCGTACGCTTTTTCCCAATCGCCCTCTCGAGCGGCGCGTTTGGCTTCTTTCATCACAGGCGCGCCTTTTCGGAATTCTTCAAAGAGCTCCTTAGCAAAAGCACCACTGCGCACTTCTTCGAAAATGCGATTCATCTCTTCCCGCGCCTTTTCGGGAATCACACGCGGGCCACGGGTGGCGGCGCCATAGAGTGCGGTCGGGCTGATTTTTTCCAACATCTGGGCCGGTCCCTGTTGGAGAAAAAGATCGACGGTCGCTCGCACTTCTTGGCAGACGTCGAAAAACGCCAGTTCCGGCGGGTGCCCGTGCCGCACCAGTGTTTCAAACGCAGAGCGCATCAATTCCGTGATGCCACCAACAAGAACGACTTGTTCCCCGAAAAGATCGCCTTCCGTTTCCCATTGGAATGTCGTCTCGCGAATGAAGCTCGTTTTGCCTGCAATCGCTTCGGCATAAGCGCGTGCAATCTCCCGCGTCTCGGCGGAGGCGCCGGGAGCGATGGCGAAACAGGTCGGCAGCCCACTGCCCTGCTCGAACTTTGCCCGCAGCACACTCCCCGCGCCTTTAGGGGCCGCGAGAAAGTATTCACAACCGGCATACTGCGGGACATTCGCGAACTGGAATGCAAACCCGTGGGCAAAACCAATCCATTTGCGCTGCCCTTCCAGAGCCGGGCGCAGGTCCGTGAGTGCCGAGCTAATCAGCTGGTCGGGGAGCAAGAGCATGACTATTTCAGCCTGGCGAGCGGCCTCTTCGAGTCCAAAAACTTCAAAACCGTCGTCACGGGCCTGCTGCTGCGCCCTGCCTTCGGGCCGAGCCCCCACTAAAACGCGGATGCCCCGGTCTCGGAGGTTTAACGCATGGGCGCGGCCCTGGTTGCCGTAGCCTAGGATAGCGACTGTGCGGGATTGGATGCTTTCTAAAGCCATAGAGAGAGCTATACTCCGCAGACATGCCAGATTTCAAACTGCAGAGCGAATTTGAACCTCGGGGCGACCAACCCCAAGCGATCGAGAAACTGACCCAGTCTCTTGCCGCGGGCAGCCGCCACAACACCCTCTTAGGCGTCACGGGCAGCGGTAAGACTTTCACGATGGCGCACACCATTGCTCGCTTGAATCGGCCGGCGCTCGTCATGGCCCCCAACAAGACTTTGGCTGCGCAGCTTTTTTCGGAGTTTCGCCAGCTCTTCCCTCAAAATGCGGTGGAGTACTTCGTCAGCTATTACGATTACTACCAACCTGAGGCCTATATCCCAGCGACCGATACGTTTATCGAAAAAGACTCTTCGATTAACGATCAAATCGACCAGCTCCGCCACTCCGCCACAGCGAATCTCCTCGCCCGAAGGGACGTGATCATCGTTGCGAGCGTTTCTTGTATTTACGGCTTAGGCGCACCGGAAATGTACCGGGAAATGTTGATTGAGCTGGAAGCCGGCAAAGAATACCGCCGGGATGAATTGCTCCTGCATCTGGTGGAAACACAGTACGAACGCAATGACTACGATTTTCACCGCGGCACTTTCCGCGTGCGCGGAGATGTCGTCGAGATCTTCCCCGTCGGCGAAGAGGCGCATGCCTACCGCTTAGAATTCTGGGGCGAGCTACTAGAGAAGATCAGCAAGATCGATCCCATCACCGGGAAAACGGTTCAGACGACTGATACGCTCAAGATTTTTCCGGGAAGCCATTACGTCACCGAGAAGGATCAGCTCAAACGCGCCATTAAATCCATTCAAGATGAGCTGCAGGTGCGCCTGCAGCAGATGAAATCCCTGGGCAAGCTTGCGGAAGCCCAGCGACTAGAGAGCCGTACTTACTACGACATCGAGATGATGGAGGAGATGGGCTATTGCAACGGCATTGAGAACTACAGCCGCCACCTGACGGGCCGGCCGCCGAATGCAGCGCCTCCGACGCTCTTGGAATACTTCCCAGAGGATTTCCTGCTTTTTATTGACGAGAGCCACGTCACTGTCCCCCAGATTGGCGGCATGTTTCGCGGCGACAGAGCGCGCAAAGAAGTGCTCGTAGAGCACGGCTTCCGGCTACCCTCCGCCTTGGACAATCGCCCTTTGAACTTTTCGGAGTTCGAAAGCTTGGTGCGCCAGGCGGTTTATGTCTCGGCGACTCCGAGCAAGTACGAGCTAGAGCATTCTCGCGAGCGCGTGTTCGAACAGATCATCCGCCCCACGGGCTTGATCGATCCGACCATCGAAGTGCGCCCAGCGCGAGGAAGCGTCGATGATCTCTATGGAGAAATCCGCAAACGCGTCGATAAGGGCGAACGCGTCTTGGTGACGACTTTGACCAAGCGCATGGCCGAGGATTTAAGCGAGTACTACCAAAAGCTCGGCCTGAGTGTGCAGTACCTGCATTCCGACATCGACGCTATTGAACGCGTGGAAATCATCCGCCAGTTGCGCATGGGAAATTACGATGTGCTCATCGGCATCAACCTCTTGCGCGAAGGGTTGGATATCCCGGAATGTTCGCTCGTGGGGATTCTCGACGCCGATAAAGAAGGCTTCCTGCGCAGCCAGACTTCACTCATCCAAACGATTGGCCGCGCCGCAAGAAACGTCGGCGGCACGGTTCTGCTGTATGCCGACACGATCACTAAATCGATTGATTTCGCAATCCGCGAGACCAACCGCCGGCGTGCGCTGCAGGAAGAATACAATAAGGCGCACGGCATCACTCCGGCTTCCGTGAAGAAGAACATCCAAGATCCGCTCTACCGCATGGAGAATATGGACTACTTCGAAGTGAAAGTAGCCCAGAAGAAAGCGGGCTATACGGCGGGCCTGCAGAATCTGCCAAAAGAGATCGAGAAGATCGAAAAGATGATGCGGAAAGCAGCAAAAGATCTCGAATTCGAAAAAGCCGCAGAGCTTCGCGATCGTTTGAACGAACTGAAGAAGCTCCAAATCACGCAAGGTTAGCGAGGGTTAGCGTCGGAAGTCTTTGACCGACGACAGAAACTATAGGAACCTTTCCCGCTAGAAGGAGTTTTTATGAAGAAGATGTTTCTCGCTCTAGCGATAGTTGTTTCAATTTTTGCATCGCCGGCACGTGCGGCAGAACCCAATGTGTACACACTGAATGCCGGACTCGCTTTCACCGGTGGGATGGTTGGGCCTTCGGTCGGTGCAACGGTGGCCATCGCGCCCGTCAATGGTCACGAATTTTATGTGGGCTTGGAAGGCGCACTGGATTTCTTTTTTCCTGGCGGCGTGATCATGCTGATCGAGATCCTACCCACGGCGTGGTACCAATTCGCCATTCCAAACCACAAAAGCATTCGACTGGTAGGCGGTTTGAGTCTTGGTCCGGCAATTGGCATTGGGAATGCCTTAGGGTACCTGGGCTCGGGCGCTTATTTTGAGTTTCTTTTCCGTCCAGGTGTCATCTTGGAGTTAGCGAGTGGCACTGAGCTCGGAATCGACTTGAAAATGGGCGTTATCGGCAGCGCGTTCGCTTTCAAGCCCACTGCGAACCTCGTTTATAACTGGTAAGCAGCGTATCTTTCCACAGTCGCCTCGGGTGGACCGGCAACGGATTTCCCCCGAGGCGATCGTGTATTCGACAGCCCCTTCGAAATCGATCCGCTCTGTTTGAACCCCTGCATTCCGCAGCCGCCCAAGCACTTCTCGCGCTGGGTGCCCATACCGATTCCCCGCCCCCGAAGAAACAACCGCCAAGCGAGGCTTTAGCTTTTTCAGGAAGGCTTTTTGCGAGGAGGTACGGCTCCCATGGTGGTGCACTTTCCAAAGATCTACCGGCGCCAGATTCTGCGCGAGCCAGGCTTCTGCTTTCGCTTCCGCATCTCCCCCAAGAAGCACTCGGCAGCCGCCCCATTGCAGAAGCACAGCGAGCGGCCGGTTGTTCTTCGACTTACCAGCATCGATGGGGATGAGCTTTACTTCCACTCCATCGACTTCGAAATCCTGTGTGCTGCCGATACTGGCGAGCGACGTGCCGGCCGATTGCACCACACCCGCGACTCGCTCGAAAACAGGGTGCTGCTCTGGCGGAGTAGCTGCGTTGAAGTAGAGCCGCTGGAGATGGATACCGTCCACAAGCCCGCGGAACCCGAGAACATGATCGGAATCTGGGTGAGAAAGCACGGCGGCTTCCAAGGACAAGACTCCGGATCGTGCGAGTTCCAAGTAGATATCTCGCAGGCCGCGATCCCAGCGCTTCGTCCCGCCGCCGGCATCCACCAACCAGTTCTGCCCACTAGGAAATCGGATCCAAGCCGAATCTCCCTGCCCGACGTCGAGGAAAACCACGCGCAAAGTTCCAGGAAAAAAGCGGTCTTGTAATCGGGGCCAGACGAGGGCGCCCACTAGCATAAACGCTAAGGCAGTTCTCATCGCTAAACACTGCCGAAGATCCGGGACTGACGAAAGAGGCTAAGGGGAGCGCGGCATCAGGTTAAGGTTAACCTTAAGGGTAACCTTAACATTATAGAACCCAGGGAGCCTGAGGCCGCCGCCGATTATTGAGCGTCGTGAGCCATGCCCAAAAAACGGGGAGCAGCTGATCCGGCCCGATGGAGAGGAGGATTGCTCTCGCTTCTGAGAAGCGCCCCGCTAGCACGCAATGCAAGGCCTGGTGAAAATCTAAAACGCGGTGCCGCCGTGTTTCGAACCGGCAGATCTGAGCGTCTAAACCCTCCGGAAGATACGGGCGCAGCGCCGAACGCACGCGGGCATTTTCTCGGATGAACGGAACGACCGAACGAGGCGCGCGGCTCAGCTGCCCCCGATGCGAACGGATTTGCACTTGCCGCTCATGCAAGATTCCCAGCGGGTAGCGCGCACTGATACGAGACCAGAGATCGTAATCACCCGAAACTCGAAAGCTTGTGTCGAAGCCGCCGAACCCGCGCAAAACACTCGCGCGCACGCAAACGGTGCTGAGATTTCCAGGCAAACAGCCGTGGTAAAAAAAATGCTGGCTCGCCAGCTGTGGCGAAAGCACTTCCGGAAGATCCCCCAAAGCGGTTTCGGAAACGAGTTTGCCGTCGACATCAATAAGGCGGTACTTGCAGAAGCTCAACGCGACGTCGTCATGGGCATCGAGAAAAGCCGCCTCTGCGTCCAAACACCCTTTTTCCAAAATGTCGTCTTGGCAAAGAATCCGAATAAACCGCCCCTGCGCCAGCGCGATCCCTGCATTGAGGTTCCCGAAAAGTCCCAGCGTTGCTTCATTTTCTACCACCTGCACGCGCGGATCGCTCAAGCTGCGCAAGTATTCGCGACTTCCATCTGTGGAGCCATCATCGAGAATCTTAAGTTCGAAGGGGATGCCTTGCTGCAGCACCGATTCGACAGCCAGCGGCAGGTGCGGCATGCCGTTATAGACAGGGAGAATCACAGAGGTCGTCGGGTGTGTCGCCATAGGAGAAATTGTATCTCAGCGCCGACGAAAAAGCGCGGTGCCCACCGAGGGGCACCGCTTGAGAAATTACTTACCGTTGATCATTTGGCTGATTTTGAATTCTAAGCCACCGAGCTCAAACTCGATGGTCTCGAGCCAGTTTTCTGAGCGAATATAATCGGTGTGTACCGGCTCGCCGCCTTTGTAGGTCGTGCGTTGTTTCACATCGGGTATCGACACTACCTTGCGCTGAACCTTTACTTCCACCGAGTCTTTTCCATCAATCGCCTGGCTCACAGCATCCACGGCAGGTTGGCAGCCCTTGTCGTAGGGCCGTGGAGCTTGCGGCGCATTCAAATCGGCCGTCGATACCTTAGTACGTGCTGTGAATTCCGAGTGCTGGGTGTAATAACCTGTATGCACGGCGACTGCTTTGAGATGCAGGATATCCGCTAGCGCGTAGCCACCGTTCGTTCCCGGTGTACAACGCAGTATTTCCTTCGTAGAACCCGTCAAACTAGCAGTGAAAGTCTCATCCACCAGTGTTTTGATTTCCGCGTGTGCCGCCGTTCCCAGTAGGCAAAGCGCCAAGAGTGTCCTCATATTCCCTCCAATATGAGACTGGTTTCCCACAACGGTTAGGCGACGGGAAATTCAAAACCCCAATGGGAGTAATAAGCGTTGACGGATAGCGTCAGAGATTAACGGTTTGTCGTGGGAAGAGCGTAGTCTTGGCCATGGCCCGAGGCTGCCGCTGGTTCATTGTTATCGCGGCCGAAGCTGGGGTCATGACGGTAAGGTTCGGTGGACGAAGGGCTTCCAGGAAAACCAATCGAAGCGGCGACAGGTTGCGGTTTGAAACCCGCAGCGGTCGAAATCACAGGCTCTTCTGGGCCAGCGTTCTTGCGCTTTGCCGAGAGCAGAAGCTTACCGCGAGGATCGGAAGGTTCGACGTCCGGTTCCGCGTTCTCAAATCCAACGGGTTGCGCAGGTTGAATCACGGGGCCCATCGCCTGTTCGCGAATAGCGCGCCAATTTATATCACCGACAGGAGCCGGAGAATTAGAAGGTGCTACCGTCGGTAAAGCGCTTAGCTCACGTTCCGGCGGGCGTGAACGCCGCGACGGAGTATCCAAAGCCTCGTCAGAAACGAGGGGACGATCTTCAGGGCGGATTTCATCCACCACCGACGGCTGCACGCCATCGAGCATATCGGCGATGCCGAAACGCTGGGCGACTTCCTGGGCGTTCGCCCCAGAAGCCACCAGGAGTAAAATGACCGTCCAAACACGCATACTTACCCTAGATAAATGCATGAATGCTGCCAGAATACCAAGGCTATCTATCTGAATTTCATAGATTAAACCGCAGGCCCAAGGGGTCTTTTTCGCCTAGGGACTAGGCACTCTTGCGAGGAAAAAAGGCTAAGTACTGGAATTCAGAAGGGCCGAGCTGGCTAAAGTGCAGTCACTGATAAAAAGGCAGAGGAGAGCCACCACGCGGCTACGCCGCTTAGGTTAAGGTTAAACTTAAGGTTAACCTTAATAGTTATGGTGGCTCTCCCTCATTGAACAACGGCGATGTCCTCCCCCGAGAACTCGCCTCCCCCGATCAAACTATTTGGCGGGCGCCGCACCGTTTTGGAAAGCTGCGAAGCCTGGGTCCTGAGCGCTACCGCCGATAAAATTCGAGATATCGCCCTTATCGCTCGGCACCGATGCGGTGGAGCGAGTAGAACCTGCTGCGAGCGCTGCATCCGGGCGGGCCCGGACTGCCGAGAGCAAGCTGGTTTCTGCCGTCGAAGAAGCGGTAACCGTTTTCACCGACGAAGCGGCCAATGCGCCACGGCCTTTTACCGTCTTCGGTTTAGAGGCGTCTTTTTCGTCGGCTTCTTCCTCAGCGCCGACGCTAGCGAAAACATCCCCCGTCAAACCGCGGCCCGAAGAAGTTCCCAACGAAGCGAGCAAGCGGCCACCCGCTGCGGCTTGCGTCGGCTGTGCGAGAGCAGCTGCATCATCCGTCGAAGCGATACCGCGAGCGGTAGTGACGCTCGAAGTACCCGTTAACCCCAAACCTAACCCCGTCGAAGTGCCCGTCTGAGTCGTACCAGCGACTTGAGTCGTAGTACCGAAGTTGGTGATTGCGCTACCCGTCGACGCCGAACCCGTCGATGAAGTCGTTGCCAACCCCGAAGAAGAAACTGAAGTCCCCGTCGCTAAACCAGCTTGCGTGAGCTGCGCATTCAAAGTCGCTTGAGCAATCTGCATTGTTTGGTCAGCTTGTTTTTCCGCCAAGGCGATACGGCGATCGTTGTATTGCTGTTCCAAGGCCATGCGTTGTTGTTCCGCAGATGCTGCTTCTTGGCGAGCATTGCGCAATTCAGCGAGCTGCATGTTCAAGCGGTCCGTGACGCCTTGGTTGTTAGCAGCAGCGACTTGCGACGACATCTGGCTTTGTTGCAAAGCGGTTTGCGATTGCATCTGGGCCAGGCGCTCGGAGTTTTGAGCCGTGCGGTCGGTCATGTACATCTGCGCGTTGGCGTTCGTTTGTGCGATATCTTTGTCAGCACCCGCTTGGATAGCAGCGATAGCGATACCCGAAATCGTTGCGAAGAGAGCCGCCATTCCCAAGAGGACGCTTGCGGGATCGCCGCCACCACCGCCTTCAGCGTGGGCTTGCGGGATAATCCAGTTGCTCACTTTATCGAGCAGGGCGACGAAAGTGGACTGCACTGCCTGCACTTCCGTGCGGCGTTGGCGGATTTCTTTTTTGAGCTTCTTCTTTTTGAAGAAGTTTCCATCCAACTTCGAGTCAGCTTCTTCGCTGTCTTTTTTGTCGGAAGCGGAAACGGCTGCCGAAGCAGAACCCTCGACCGAAAGGAGGTCGCGAGTTGCGTCGACTAAGCCAGCTTGGCCGGCTTGGCCGTTGTCTTTGATTTCCCCGATGATGTCAGCCTCAGTCCCACTGGCCGAGTCATCAAACTCGATCCGGCTGGATGCGCTGCCGTTGGCCGACGAAGACGCTTGTGTGGAGCTGATCCCTCGGCTGACATCAAAACTTTTGGAACCCGATTGCGGGTCTTGAATACTGTCTTTGCCCACGGTTGCGCCGCCCGATTTCGCGCGAGCACCACGGGATTCATCAAAACCAAGGGATTCCGAACCGCCCGGTTGAGAGCTACCGCTCGACACCATCTGCGAGATGCCGGCACCGGCTTGTGGAATCAAAGCCGCACTGGGGCTTTGCAAAAAGCGTTTGTAGTTGTCCGGAGCATTCACATCGACGAAGCCACCCAACAAAGTTTGGAC
>JAIEOG010000008.1 GCA_019750655.1 bacterium | reverse complement strand
CTAGCCGAACTGGGAAGCTTGTCCGAACGCCGCATAGCGAAGCTCATTGACCCTTCTTATAGCGGGTTGCCTTGCTTCCTCGTCGAGAACGAAGGCTTGAACTCAGGCTTCATGATCGCGCATGTAACGGCAGCGGCGCTGGTTTCCGAAAACCGCTTGCTCACGCACCCGTCTTCAACGGACTCGATTCCGACGAATAACGAAAAGGAAGACCATGTGAGTATGGGGCCAATGGCCGCACGCAAAGCCAAGACGATCTTGGAAAACGTTGAAATGATCCTCGCCATCGAAATGCTTTGTGCAGCTCAAGCCCTGAACCTACGCGAACCGTTAAAGCCTGGCATAGGAGCCGCATGGCTCCTAAAGCAAGTGCGCGCGCTCGTGCCGCGGCTTAAAACGGATCGCGTGCTAACGCCGGACATCGAAGCCATTACCGGCATTATCCGTTCCGGCGCCCTGCATTCCGGCGCGCGCAAGGAAGGCCTGTTATGAGAACCGTCCGCGCTTACCGAGGCACCGAACTACATTGCCGCGGGTGGGAACAAGAAGCCGCCTTGCGGATGCTGATGAACAACCTCGACCCCGATGTCGCCGAGCGGCCGGAAGAGCTGGTGGTTTATGGTGGCACGGGCAAAGCCGCCCGCAACTGGGAATCCTTCGAAGCGATCGTCCGTACTTTGCAAACCCTGGCCGACGACGAAACCCTGCTCGTCCAATCCGGCAAACCCGTAGGCGTCATCCGCTCCCATGCGGAAGCCCCACGTGTTTTACTTGCAAATTCCTTACTCGTTCCCCACTGGGCCAATTGGGATTGCTTCCGGGAGCTCGAGCGCAAGGGCCTTACCATGTTTGGCCAGATGACTGCCGGCAGCTGGATTTACATCGGCACGCAGGGCATCGTCCAGGGGACCTATGAAACGTTCGCGGAAGCCGGTCGCCAACACTTCGGTGGTGAACTCGGTGGCCGCTGGATTCTGACCGCAGGTCTCGGCGGCATGGGTGGCGCACAGCCGCTCGCAGCGACCATGAATGGTGCTTGCTTACTCGGCATCGAAGTCGATGAAACGCGCATCCGCCGCCGTATCGAAACGGGTTATCTCGACGAAATGGAGACGGACCTCGGCCGCGCTTTGGAAAAAATCCAAGCCGCCTGCAAAGCGAAGAAGGCCCTCTCCATAGGGCTGCTCGGTAATGCCGCGGAACTCGTCCCTGCAATTGCCCAAGGCAAGATCTTACCCGATCTCGTAACGGATCAAACATCGGCGCACGATCCGCTGCGTGGCTATTTGCCCACCGGCCTGAGTCTGGAGACAGGCGCAAAGCTTCGCACGGACAACCCGCAGGAGTACTTGCGGCGCTCCAAAGATTCCATCGCCCAACACGTCCGGGGCATGCTGGCGTTGAAGGCAAAAGGGATCCCGACGTTCGACTACGGCAATAACATTCGCCAAGTCGCCCTCGAAAATGGCGTCACTGACGCTTTCAAGATCCCTGGGTTCGTTCCCGAGTACATTCGCCCGCTTTTTTGCGAAGGCAGTGGCCCATTCCGCTGGGTGGCGCTCTCCGGAGATCCGGAAGACATCTACACGACGGACCGCGCGCTTCTCGAGCTATTCCCCGAGAAAAAGAGCTTGGCCCGCTGGCTGCAGCTCGCCAAACAACGCATCCACTTCCAAGGCCTGCCCGCACGGATCTGTTGGTTGAATTACGGCGAACGCGAAAAAGCCGCTTTGCTCTTCAACCGCTTGGTCCGAGAGAAGAAAGTAAAAGCCCCGCTCGTGATTGGCCGCGATCACTTAGACTGCGGTAGCGTAGCTTCGCCCAACCGAGAGACCGAAGCGATGAAAGACGGTAGCGATGCCATCGCCGACTGGCCCGTGCTCAATGCCTTGATCAATACCGCCAATGGCGCGAGCTGGGTCTCGCTCCACCATGGGGGCGGCGTGGGAATCGGGTTTTCTATCCATGCGGGTATGGTGATCGTTGCGGACGGCACTGACCGCGCCGAACGCCGGATTTCGCGCGTGCTCAACTCCGATCCGGCGATGGGTCTGTTCCGCCACGTCGATGCCGGCTACGAGAAGGCTGAAAAAGTCGCCAAAGAGAAGGGCCTGAAAATCCCGATGCGGAATTAAGCATGCAAGTTTTCCAACATATCCGCCAGCTCCTCACGCTCCAAGGTGCCAAGGCCAAAGAGGGCCGAAAGCCTACGGCTGCTGACTTGGGATTGATCGAAGATGCGGCCGTCGCCGTGCGCGCCGGCAAAGTGGATTGGATTGGCAAACGCACCGAATTGCCGGTTCAGTACGCGACTTGGCCAAAGGAAGACTGTAACCAAAACGTTTGGTTGCCGGCGCTCGTCGAGTGCCACACGCACCTCGTGTTCGGAGGCGAACGCTATTCCGACTATGCCCTGCGCTGCACGGGCAAGACCTACCAAGAAATCGCTCAAGCCGGTGGCGGGATCCTATCGACGGTAAAAGCCACTCGATCGGCTTTGCCGACTGAACTTCTCCACCGCGCTCAGACCCACGCTTGGCGTTTTGAATCGATGGGCGTTGGCTGCTTGGAAGTGAAATCGGGCTATGGATTGACGCTAGAATCCGAAATCACGCAACTCGACTGCATCGCGAAGCTCGCATCTAGCGCACACGTCGCCATCGTGCCGACATTCTTACCAGCCCATGCCGTCCCCCCCGAATACAAGGGTCGTGCAGATGCCTATGTCGATAGCATCGTGAGCGAATGGATTCCCGAAATCGGCAAACGAAAACTTGCGCGCTTTTTCGACGCCTTTATCGAAGAAGGCTATTTCACGGTCGCGCAAGCACGCCGGATGGTGCAAGCGGCATACGACAACGGCCTGAAGATCAAACTCCACGTCGATCAGTTCACTGATCAAAAAGGCACAGCCTTCGCTGCTGAAATCGGCGCCACGAGCTGCGATCACTTAGACAATGTTTCGGCCGAGGGAATCCGCAGCGTAGCGGCGTCAAAGACGGTCGCCGTCTTGGCCCCTAGTGCCTCCCTCTTTACCGGCACGCCCTACCCGCCTGCGCGCCAGCTCATCGATCAAGGTGCGATTGTCGCTTTAACGACGGATTTCAACCCGGGCACTTCGCCTTCTCACAATCTGCCCCTGGCGATGACGATTGCCTGTAGCCAGATGAAGATGTCGGTGCCCGAAGCGATTGTGGCTGCCACCTACAATGCCGCTCAAGCGCTCGGTGAAACAGAGCACTACGGCACCATCGAAGTCGGCCACCCACTCAAAGTCTGGAAAGCCAAAGCTCCAACGTACGAAGCTATCCCGTACGCCTTCGGCGAAATCTAAGAGCGACGGCGCAGTTTCTTAAGGAACGACCAGAGCGCCGGAGGAGTCCAGCTTTTCACGAAGTGTTTTGCCAGGGCAATGCGCCGAGGGCCAAAGAAGCTCTCTTTCCCCACAATCCAATCGCCTTCGCCTTCGGGTTCATCCACACCCGGGCGACGGCGCCAAAGTGTAGTGTGTGTGCGCGCCGCTTCGTCGGGATCACTCGTGTAATAATAGAGCGCGATCGACTTACGCGTGCGATCCGGGGGACAATTCAAAGGATCCGGGTGGCCATGAAAGCTGTCCGATGTCGTATTGAAGATCACACAGCGATTCATCAAGGGGCTGATGCTCTTCTCGCACTTCGTCATTTGGCGATCCCAAAGCTCGAGATTGCCGCCCCAGCTGGCGTCCCATGCATCGTTGAAATAGAACAAGACATTCACACGGCGCCGCAATTTTCGGTGCAGGTCGCGGTTGAAATCCGCATGGATGGCGAGGCTCCCGCCCGGGAGAATCTGGTGGAGCGCGCCGCCCTTATAGTGTGTATCGGGAATGAGGCCTTTAATGCCCGTCAGCGCTTCGAGAAAGTCGATGAAAGCCAGCCCATTGAACTCGTTGAGCATGTGCCGGACAAAGGGCGGCAGCCCTTCTAAATAGTTTTCCTGGGTGCGCCCCAGCTTCCCTTTTTGAAAGGCATTGTCGGGTTGTATGAAACCGGCGAAATCGGATTTAGGAAACTCGCTGCCAATCCGGCGCGCTACATCCACGGGAAAAAAATCGTCGATTTGGATATGCGGAAACGGGTCACCGCTCTGGTACTGGCCCGCCAGTGCTTTTCCCCGCTGTACGAGGTCGCCCCGATTAAGAAAGTAGAGATTTTCTGAAGTTTCCATAGCCACGGTGGGCGCAGCCTAACAAACCCCTGGGAAGCCGTCTAGGCTTGGAGAGAGAGCATCCGGTCCAACGCCACCCGGGAATAATGCCGCACAGATTCGGGCACTTCGACGCGCGGGAAGCTTTCGAGATTTTCCAGCGTGTAGAGCAACCGCCCCATCGTGATCTGGTACATCGTCAAGCAGAGCGAACGGTGGAGTTTGGAAACCATCCGATCTGGGTACTGCGCCTGCAGCGTTTGGATCATATTGATTTCTGTACCGATGAAGATCTGATCACCCGGTTGGCTCGCAGCCACGTATTTGCGGATGAAATCTGTGCTACCCACAGCGTCGGCCTTCTGCACCACGTCCGTCGGGCACTCTGGGTGCACGACGATTTTCGCTTTTGGGTAGAACGTACGCACATGGTCCACATCGCGCGCCGTGAATTTCTGGTGCACGGGGCAGTAGCCACGCCACAAGATCACTTTCGCATCGGCGTAACGCTCAGGTTCGCCGCCATCCGGTTTTTGAGGATCCCAAACAGCGATGTCTTCCGAATCGATGCCGTATTTTAAAGCGGTATTACGGCCCAGGTGTTCATCGGGCAGGAAAAAAATGCGATCTGATTGCGCGAAAGCCCATTCAAACGTTTTTGCGGCATTACTCGACGTGCAAATCGTGCCGCCGTGCTCCCCGCAGAAGGCTTTGATATCGGCGGTGCTGTTCATGTACGTCACCGGAATCGGTGGCTTTCCGCCAGCAATAACCGACCACGCGCGCTGCACTTCCTCCTGCGAAGCCATATCGGCCATTGGACAGCCAGCTTCGGGATCCGGGTGTAAGACGACTTGCTCCGGACGGCAAAGAATCGCGGCACTTTCCGCCATGAAACGCACACCCGCAAACACAATGTATTTGCCACCCTGAAAATGCGCTGCCGACTGGGACAATCCAAATGAGTCGCCCACAAAGTCTGCCAGCTCGGTAATCGCTTTGCGCTGGTAGAAATGCGCGAGCAGGCAAACCTCTTTGCCATAACTACGGCGCAAGGCGCGGATCCGCTCTGCCGCTTCCGCCTCGGGAAGCGCTTCGAGCTCGCGGATTTTTTCCAGGTTCCAGTGAAACACGTTAAATCTCCAAGTCCCCGCGGTGGTAGCAGCCCAAGGACTTTGGGTTTGCAATGGACGCTTCTAGCACACGGATAGCGACTAGCGAAGCATGGCGCAATCCAATCAACGCATCGCTCAGCTGGGCGCGCCGGTAAAAAGTCTCAATCCCGCGGGCGAGCTCGCGCAGGATGCCATCGGCGCGGCTCAAACGGGATTCTGTTTTGATGAGGCCCACATAGTTCCACATCGTGTGCTTCAACGTCAGCCAGTCCTGGCTCAAGAAAGAAGGGTCGACATGCGCCGTCCCTAGCTCCCAAGGCTCAATCGAAGGAAATCGTGGACGGTCCTTTTCTAGCCCTGCGGAGATCGCGAGCGCCGCGCGGTGGCCCCAAACAAGACCTTCCAGCAGCGAAGTACTCGCCAAGCGGTTAGCGCCGTGCAAACCAGTGCAGGAAACCTCGCCCGTAGCCCAGAGATTCCGCACCGTCGTGCGGCCTTCGAGATCGACCCAAACGCCCCCGCAGCTATAATGTGCGCCGGGGACGACGGGAATGGGTTCCACCGTCACATCAATGCCGTAACGGCGGCAATTGCGGTAAACAAACGGGAAGCGTTCCCGCACCCATTCACTAGGTTTATGGCTGATATCCAAGAAGACGCAAGAGGCCCCTGTGGAAAGCATCTCTTGGTGAATCGCTTGCGAGACTTTATCGCGAGGCCCCAACTCCGGAATTGGGTATTGCGGCAAGTACTTACTCAAGAAACGCTCACCCAGCGCATTCACCAAAACCGCACCTTCGCCCCGCAGCGCTTCGCTCACGAGAAAGCGCGGGCAACCGGCTTTGAAGAAAGTCGTCGGGTGGAATTGGATGTATTCGAGACTTTCTAATCGGCAACCGGCTCGATCCGCAAGCGCGATACCATCTCCCCGCGCGAAACGGCTATTCGTATTGTGCAAGAAGAGCTGCCCTAATCCCCCCGTCGCGAGAACCGTATGCGCCGCCTGGATCGCATAGACTTCGCCTGCCGTCTGATCGAAAACGAACGCACCAAAACAACGTGCTGGCTCGTGGATCAAAGTTCGGTCCAGCCCGTGATGTGAAGTCATCAGCAAGTTGACCGCGGTTGTCTGCGGCAAGAAGCGGATGCGCGGGTTGGTTTTGCAATAAGCAAAAAGGGACTCTTCGATCGAGCGGCCCGTCTCGTCGGCACGGTGGATAATGCGTGGTTCGCTATGGCCGCCTTCGCGAGTGAGGTGCAGCCCTTCGTCGTCGCTTGCATCAAACGCAACACGGGCCTTATCGATCAAAACATCGCGTACGAGCTGGGGGCCTAGAGTCGCTAATTGCTGAACTGCCGGCAGGTAATTGATCCGGCCCCCGGCTTCTAGAATGTCTTCGACCAAGGAATCGGCATTGCGCTGAGCCGCTTCGAGAATAATGCCACCTTGAGCGTAGACGGTATTGGATTCCACCATCGTCGGCGCCGCGGAGAGTACGGCAACCGAGTGGCCCGATTCCGCAAGTTTCAAGGCTGTAGAAAGTCCAGCAATCCCGCTGCCTATTACTAGGCAGTCGGTTTCGAAGGCACGGTGGCTCATGGGGCCTCCGCTCGAATATCCATCGAAAGGTCGAGCGCCGTTGCCGAATGCGTAAGACGCCCAACGCTGATGTAATGCACGCCGAGTGCAGCTAGCGTAGGGACTTGTTCGAGAGTAACGCCGCCTGAAATTTCGACTTCGCTTCGGCCACCAATGCGGCGCAACGCCTCGCGCATCGTTTCCGGCGGGAGGTTATCGAGCATAATGATGTCGGGTGGGTTGATCAGCAGTCGATCGAGCTGCTCCAGGCTTTGGACTTCGACTTCCACGCGGTGCAAAGGCGAGCGCATTTCTTTGGCGCGCTTCACAACGGCCGCTTCCTCAATGAACATCAGGTGGTTGTCTTTGACCAAGATACCGTCGGAGAGCGAACGGCGGTGCACATGCCCACCGCCCGCGCGAACGGCCTGCAGCTGCAGATCCCGCAAACCCGGCAGAGTTTTTCGCGTCGCTAAAATCTTCGTGTGGTGTGGGCGGACGGCTTCGACAAAACGCCGCGTTTGAGTGGCCACTCCCGAAAGGTGCGAAAGCAGATTAAGAAGCGTGCGCTCCGCCGTCAAACAAGCAACCACCGGTCCATGGAGCCGCGCCACGGGAGCGCCGACTTCCAACGTCGCGCCCTCGCCAACCAGGGGCTCTACGCTCAAGCCGGGCATTTCGAACGCCTCTAGCACAGCGAGACCACTAAACACCCCAGCTTGCTTAGCGAAAACCAAACCTACAGCGGGGGTGTGAGCCGCTTCTCCAAGCAGCCTCGACGTAACATCATCCGACACACGATCCGTGGCCAGTTCGCTATCGAGTAATATTTTCAGGGAGGCCCGGTCCAACATGGCCTTGGGTTATCACAGGTCCGCTATCAGAGGTACCGCTTTATCGTCGCCACCGCTTCGGGTGAAGCCCAGTTGCGAGGGCCTTCATATTCCGCCCGGATGATGCCCTCTTGATCCACCAAAACGGTGTGCGGAAGCCCATTGAAACGAAACGCTTCGAGCTCTTCGGGCGTATTTCCAAACAGGAGATTCTTCGGCAGAAACGGGATGCCGCGCGCAATCGACTCCCCTTGCCCTACGTGCACCATCCAGAGAACAAAGGGCTGACCTTCCATCTGCTGTTCCAAGGCTTGGAGGGACTCCATTTCGGCGAGACAGGGTTCGCACCAATACGCCCAGAAAACGATCAAGACCGTCTTGCCCCTGAGCTCGGAAACGGACCGAGGGGCTTGTCCGGGAGCGCGGAACGCGAGGGGGGGAACGGGCTGGCCAACGAGTGGGCCATTCTCCGGTGAACGGTAAGGCACGAGCAATCCAATGCCCGACAACACTAAACCCAAGGCCAGAAGGCCTAAAATGACGTCTCGTTGCGAAGATCGTTTCGGGATCTCGTTTGCCATCCAGCACCGCGTCTTGCTAGTTTGGTTCCAATGATTACGACTGCAAAACTCTACGACCCACCCAGGGTGGGCGGCGATATTTTGGCTTACTGCACTAAGTGTCGCATCGAACTAGCCCATGTGATTGTTTCCATGGTGGACGGTAAGCCGTCAAAGGTTCAGTGCAAAACCTGCCGCGGGACACACCGCTATAAGATTTTGGGCGGCGTCAGCGTGCCTTCTGGCCCCCGCCAGAGAAAGACCGCCCCCAAGACTGTCATCCGGGCTTCTGAACTCTGGGAACAGAAAATGGCCACGAAAGCGAAAGATGACATCGTCGCCTACAAAGCCAACCAGAGCTTTAAAAAAGGCGATGTGCTCCAGCACCCGACTTTCGGCTTAGGCGTGGTTGAAGAAGTGCGTTCGCCAACAAAGGTTGCGATTTTCTTCCGCGATGGGGAAAAACTCCTCGCGCATGGATTGAAGTAATTATTCGCCGAGATAGGCGCGTCGGATTTCGTCGTTCGCCTGAAGTTCTTTCGAACTCCCTGCAAATCGGACTTCCCCGACTTCGAGGACATAAGCCCGCTGGCTAATCTTCAGAGCTGCGTGCGCGTTTTGTTCAACGAGCAGCACCGTCGTGCCTTGAGAACTGATGCGCTGGATGGTTTCGAAAATCTTTTTCGTTACTAGCGGAGCCAAACCTAAGGAAGGTTCATCGAGCAAAAGAAGCTTAGGCCGTGAAAGCAATGCGCGGCTAATAGCGAGCATTTGCTGTTCCCCACCCGAAAGCGTCCCAGCCGATTGCTTAGCGCGTTCGCGCAACACAGGGAAAAGTGTGTAGACCTCTTCGAAATCCTTGGAGGTGAGCCTTTGCGTGTAGCCGCCCACGACTAGATTTTCGTACACGGTGAGATTCGCAAAAATCCCGCGGCGTTCCGGCACATGGGAAAGCCCGCGGCAGACAATTTCGTGGGGCTTCAAATGGGAAATATCCTTCCCATCGAAAAGCACACGGCCCGCGCGTGGGCGAATCAGCGCCGAGATGGTGCGGAGCACTGTCGTTTTGCCAGCGCCGTTCGCACCGACGAGCGCCACCGTTTCGCCTTTGCCGACTTCGAGATTCAAGCCCCGTAAAACCGCGCAGCGCCCGTAACCTGCTTCAATGCCCTCTAAGCGCAACATCAGGAGACCCCCAAGTAGGCTTCGATGACTTTGGGATTACTCTGGATTTCTTTGGGCGTACCGGTGGCGATGACTTCCCCGTGATCCAGCACTGTAATACGCTCGCAGATTCCCATCACGAGCTTCATATCGTGCTCGATGACGAGGATAGCGACTTTAAATTCATCGCGGATTTTCGCAATGAGCCCCATTAGCTGCTCTTTTTCGACGGTATTGAGCCCTGCGGCTGGTTCGTCCAAGAGTAAAACTTTCGGGTGTGTGGCAAGCGCTCGTGCGATTTCCAAGCGGCGTTGATCGCCGTAGGGCAAGTCTCGCGCATTATCGCCCGCACGGGACGCCAAACCTACTCGCTCTAGAAGTGCCAGCGCCTGTTGCTCCATCGCGGCTTCGTCATTGCGGAAACGGCCGGTGAGCAAAAACGCATCCCAGTAGCCATAGCGGATGCTCTGGTGGAACCCGACGAGTACATTCTCCAAGACGGTTAGATGCGAAAAGACGCGGATGTTTTGGAAAGTGCGCGCAATGCCGGCATGCGAGATCCGGTACGCAGAAAAGCCGCGCAAGTCGGCTCCGTCGAGAACGAAGCGGCCACTATCGGCGGTATAAACACCCGAAAGCAGGTTAAAGACGGTTGTTTTTCCGGCACCATTGGGACCAATCAGGCCTTCCAAAGCACCCGGGCGCAGAGTCAGCCCAAACCCGGCAACGGCCTTCAAGCCACCGAATGAAATCGAAAGATCTTGGACTTCCAAAACGGGAGGCGTCATTTCGCTCTCCTTGGAAAGAATTCCCAGATTTCCCGATGCCCCAAAATTCCTTTTGGGCGCAGAAGCATCATCAAGATTAAAACGAGTGGGAAGATAATCAAGCGGTAGCTTTCGAACACACGCAGAGATTCCGGCAAGACCGTCACGACCACCGCACCCAGCACAGCGCCACTCAAGCTGCCCATGCCACCCAGAACCACCATGATGACGACCAGCACAGAACGGCTGAAATCAAACGATTGGGGATCGATGAAGCCCTGGTAGTGCGCGAACAAACCTCCCGCAATACCTGCAAACGCAGAACTCAACGAAAAGCTCACGACTTTGAAATGCGATACTTCGACGCCCATGGCTTCTGCGGCCGTTTCGTCGTCACGCAGAGCCAAGATCGCTCGCCCCCGGCCTGAACGCAGCAAACGCCAAAAGAAAACCCAGGCCAATGCAGCCCAGAGATAAACCCAGAAGAAACTCGAGTGCACGGGAATGCCGTTCATCCCACGCGCACCACCGACGGCCGGAATGTTCAAGAAGCAAACCCGGATCATTTCACTAAAACCCAAGGTGACGATGGCGAGGTAGTCGCCCTTGAGCCGCAACGAGGGCAAACCAACGAGATAGCCAGCCAAGGCTGCGACTATGCCGCCGATAGTGATTGCGACGCCTACTCCGAGAGGCGATTGGAAAAACTCCCCCGCGGGGTAAACTGTCGTGAGCGTCGCGCTCACATACGCGCCGACCGCCATGAATCCCGCATGCCCGAGTGAAAACTGGCCCGCGCATCCGTTAATGAGGTTCAAGCTCAGTGCGAGGATTGCAGCAATGCCGCAGTTCACGACGACGCGGACGTAATAAGGATTGAGTCCGATCTGGAGTAACTGATCGACGCCCCAGAGCACGGCAATAAAAACGGCGGTGATCGTAGCTTGCTTGAGAAAGCCAGCGTTTTGGGAAGGCGCGCTCATACCTTCTCCTTGCGGACGACGCCGAACAAACCGCTCGGGCGTAGCAGAAGCACCAAGATCAGAATCGCAAAAGCGATGGCGTCTCGGAAGGTCGAGGAAACGTAGTAAATCGTGAAAGACTCAGAGAGCCCGAGCACCAAGCCGCCGACGGCAGCGCCCGTGAGACTACCAATCCCGCCGAAGACGGCGGCGACGAAAGCCTTCATCCCAATGACCACACCCATCATGGGCTCGATCTTGGGGTAGGAAATTCCATACAGAATCGACGCACACCCTGCGAGCGAACAGCCGATCATGAAAGTGAAAACAATGATCCGATCCGTCGGAATGCCCATGAGGCTCGAGACGTCGAAATCAAAACTCACCGCGCGCATCGCCATACCGAGTTTCGTGCGGTTCACCAAGATGGAAAGACCGAACACCAAAACGGCCGATACTACGATGACGATCAGCTGCACATTGGTCAGCACGAGCTCCGTGCCCTGCCAAAGAGGCTGGGTCTCGAGTATCGTCGGAAAAACCCGCGGCGTAGCGCCCCAGAGGATCTGCGCAGCGTTCTGGAGTAACAACGAAACGCCGACAGCCGTGATCAAGACATTCAAACGAGGCGCTGAGCGCAACGGCCGATAGGCGAGGCGTTCTACGAGCGCCCCCACGGCCATGCAGGCCGCCATGCTCGCAAAGACGACAGCCGTCACTACGACGGGAGTGGAACCAACGTCTTGCAACGCGACGGCGACAAACAACCCCGCGAACGCTCCCAACATGAAAATTTCACTATGCGCGAAGTTGATGAACTGCAGAATCCCATAGACCATCGTGTAACCCAACGCCACGAGCGCATACACGCCCCCGAGCGCTAGGCCGTTGATCAAATTCTGGATAAAAGCTTGCACCGTTTAAGGATTAATCGTTGTGACGTAGCTGTACTTTTTGGGGCCCGCTACTTTCATCACCACAGCCGACTTAACAGCATCGCGGTGTTCGTTTAGGTTTACTTCCCCCGTCACGCCGGGCACGCCTTTCGTGGCAGCCAGCGCATCGCGGAGAGAAGCCGGAGTCAGATCCTTTGCTGTTTTCACCGCGTTCACCGCGACGACAGCAGCGTCGTATCCGAGCACGGCCATGCTATCGGGCGTTTCGCCGTAGCGTGCGCGGTACTTCTCAATGAAGCCTTGGACGCTCGGGCGCGTATCTTCTTGTGAGTAGTGGTTGCTGAAGTAATGGCCGACAATGGCGTCTTGGCCAATCTCGGTCAGCTTTTCGCTGTCCCAACCGTCTCCGCCCAACAGAGGAACGGCCAGCCCCAACTCCTTGGCTTGGCGAGCAATCAAGCCCACTTCCGTGTAGTAGCCAGGAATGAAAATCACTTCGGGCTTTTTGGAACGGATATTCGTGAGCTGAGATTTGAAATCGATGTCGCCCGTCGAATACGCCGTATCGACGAGAATTTCGCCGCCCATGGCTTTGAACTCTTTCACGAAGAAATCGGCCAGCCCTACGCTGTAATCACTGCGGATATCGCGCAAGATGGCGGCCTTGGTTTTCTTCAAGTTCTCAATCGCGAATTTCGCCATCACCTTCCCTTGGAAAGGATCGATGAAGCACACGCGGAAAATATAGTCCCCAAGCTGCGTTACTTTCGGGTTGGTGCTCGCAGGGCTGATCATCGGAATCTTGTATTGCTGGGCGATCGCACCGGCCGCAATGGAACGCGAACTTGCCACTTCCCCAATCACGAGTGGTACTTTATCGCGCGTGATGAGTTTCGTGATGGCCGTCACGGCTTCTTCGGAGCGGCCCTGGTTATCGTAGGAGATGACTTTGAACTTCTTGCCGTTAAACCCGCCTTTTGCATTGGCTTCGTCCAATGCCATTTCCACTCCCCGGTGGGTAGAAATCCCAAAGGAGCTTTCCGAACCCGTCATCGAACCATACTCGCCGAAGACGATCTCATCCTTAGAAGCGCCGCCGCCCGTGCAACCGGCTAAAACCCCAATAGAAATGGCCACGAAAATGGAAAAAACCGAAGAAAGTCGCATGATTCTCCTAGACTCGCAAAGCTATCGAGGGGGTTGTCCCCTGTCAAAGGGAAGTGCATGCAGGGTTTGACGACGCTGGCCCTCCCCCGTAAGGTCGTGCCGTGGCGACGAAGACTAAAACCCTCACCTTTGAATCCTCCCTCCAAGAGCTGGAAAAGATCATCGCGGACCTCGAACGCGGCGATCAAACTCTCGAAGACCAGCTCAAGGCCTTCGAAAAGGGAGTCACCATGTCACGGGATTGTCTAAAACGCCTCGATGAGATGGAACGAAAGGTCCAAATTCTGGTAGAGAATGGCTCCGGTGAGGTTACACCCACCGACTTCGCGGAGTAATAGAGGAGTTTGCGGTGACATTCGAAGCATATAGCGATTCGCAGATCGCGTTATTCAACCGTTATTTGGACGATAATCTGGGCCGGTTTCGCAACTCGGTTTCCCAGCGCTTCTCGCCCCTGCTCGACGCCATGCAATATAGCCTGGACGGCGGCGGCAAACGCTTACGCCCCCTGCTCGTACTTTCCAGCGCCCAGTACCTGGGCCTTTCTTCGGAAAGCGTGCTTCCGGCCGCGGCCGCTTTGGAATACATCCACACTTATTCTCTCATTCACGACGATTTGCCGGCATTGGATGACGACGATACCCGCCGCGGAAAGGCCTCGAGCCATAAGCAGTTTGGCGAAGCGATGGCGATTTTGGCGGGCGATGCCCTTTTGACCGAAGCTTTTGGCCAGGTTTTGCAGCTTTCCAGCCATGGTTTCCCGCCGGCTCACTGCCTAGCAGCGATTGAGCTGATTGTGCAGTACGCGGGCGTGCGCGGCATGGTGGGCGGCCAGGTGCTGGACGTCACCACCCAGGAGCTGACTTACAGCCTTCCGGAGTTGGAATTCATCCACATCCACAAAACGGGCGCGTTGATTTTAGGCGCGGTTCTTCTCCCCACGCGTCTCGTACCGGTGGAAGAAGTGAAACTGCAGAAGCTGCGCCGCTACGGCGAAGCCCTGGGACTCGCCTTCCAGATTTCCGACGATATCCTCGATGCCGAAACAAGCTTCCGGTATTCCCGCGGCCCGCGCAAAAAGCCGAAGCCGAGTTATGCCGCCGTCATGGGCCGCACGGAGATGAAGGAAAAACTCAACCGCTTGATTGATTCTGCCATTAGCGCCATCGCCCCCGAAGGCGAACGCGCCAAAGCCTTAGTGGGCATTGCGGAGTTCATCCGAGATCGCAAACGCTGAAAATGGCTCTTCTGGACGGCATTCAATCGCCAGCCGACCTGCGCAAGCTTGCGCCGGCCGACCTCCACCAGGTGGCGGCGGAATTGCGCCATGAGATTCTCTCGGTCGTCGCTCAAAAAGGCGGCCACCTCGCGTCCAACCTTGGAAGCGTGGAACTCGCCGTCGCTCTGCACTACGTCTTTGATACTCCCGACGATAAACTCATCTGGGATGTCGGCCACCAAGCGTACGCGCACAAACTTTTAACGGGCCGACGCGCCCAGTTTCCTTCGATCCGACAAACGGGCGGCATCAGTGGATTCACCGCTCGTGGTGAGAGCGAATACGACCCTTTCGGTGCGGGCCACGCCAGCACGTCGATTTCCGCAGCCCTCGGCATTGCACAAGGTTTGCGCCACAAAGGCTCTAAGCACTTAGCGGTTGCCGTCATTGGCGACGGCTCGCTTACGGGCGGTCTCGCATTTGAAGCCTTGAATAACGCGGGCCATATCCCCGCACGCAATCTCGTCGTGATTCTCAATGACAATAATATGTCGATTGATCCCAACGTCGGCGCGCTCAACTCGTTTGTGAACCACGCCGTTACCCACCCGGGATATAACCGCGTGCGCAAAGAAGTCCGCTCTCTACTAGGAACGCTTTCGCACCTGGGCGTTCCGCTCTCGGGCTTAGCGTCGAAGCTGCGTACGAGCGTGAAGAATTTCCTCACGCCGGGAATGCTCTTTGAGTGTTTTGGTTTCCGTTATTTTGGCCCGTTGAATGGCCACGATACCGACGATCTTTTGGAAACTCTGCGTTTCATTAAGGCCGACGGCGCCCAGAGCGGGCCATACCTAGTCCACGCACTCACAGTGAAAGGCAAGGGCTACGCCCAAGCTGAAGCGCTCCCGCTGCCGTACCACGGCGTAACGCCTTTCAATATCGAGACGGGTATCCAACCGCCGACGGCAAAAAAGAAGCCCAACTACCAAGACGTCTTTGCCGAAACGCTCATTCGGCTTGCGAAAAGCGATCCACGTGTCGTGGCAGTTACCGCCGCCATGCCGAGCGGCACCGGGCTCAATCTCTTCCAAAAAGAATTCCCCGAGCGTTGCTACGATGTCGGCATCGCCGAAGCGCATGCCGTGCTTTTCTGCGCCGGGCTCGCAACCGAAGGCTTCCGACCCGTCGCTGCCATTTATTCGACTTTCTTGCAGCGTGCATACGACCAGATCATCCATGATGTGGCACTCCAAAAGCTTCCCGTGATTTTCGCAATGGATCGCGGTGGCTTAGTCGGCGCAGACGGCGCGACTCACCAGGGCGCGTTTGACTTGAGTTATCTGCGTGCGATTCCCAATATGGTCGTCATGGCGCCCAAAGACGAAAATGAATTGCGCCATATGATTTTCACTTCGGTGCAATACACCGACGGCCCGATTGCCTTCCGCTACCCGCGCGGCGAAGTCGTGGGCGTTCCGCTCGACGAGCAATTGCGGCTAATCCCCATCGGCCGCAGCGAATTGCTCAGCGCCGATGCGCCGGAAGTCGACGTCGCACTCTTCGGCATTGGCTATGGTGTGCAGCTTGCGGCGCAAACCCAAGCGGTTCTCCAATCCAAGGGCCTACGCACGGCTCTCATTAACGCGCGCTTCGCAAAACCCATCGACGCCACGGCATTGAAAAACTGGGCGAGTAAAGCACGCTTGATCGTAACGATTGAAGAAAACACCGTTCAAGGGGGGTTTGGCTCTGCTGTGAGTGAGCTGTTTACTAAAGAAGGCTGGACCACCCCACTTTTAACCTTGGGGCTTCCCGATGTGTTCATTGACCATGGCTCGCCACAGTACCAGCGCGAGCTCGCAGGACTCGATCCCGCTAGTCTAAGTCAGCGGGTGCTGGATCGCATGTCATCTGCAGTGGAGACTCCGGCATATCTTGCGTCTCGCGCTCCGACACTTTCGTCGGAACCGGTTTCGCTTCAGTAGGCGTCGGCGGCATCTGCTTCAACTTTTCAAAAGCGTCTTTACGCTCTTTAACCAGCCGAATAATTGCCGGTAGTTTCTTGTTCTCTAAGTCTTCCAAGCGATCTGCTTCGCCGGTGGCAATCCCGATTTCTTCGTTGAGAAGCCGTGCCTGATCTTCGTCGAGCAACATCCCCTTAAGCTGATCCAAAGTGCTTAGGAAAAGTTTTTCTTCGATGCTATTGCGCAGGCCACGGTTGGCTTGTAACTGCGCGCGGATACCTTTATCCAAGCGGGCTGCATTTTCCGCGTAAGCCAAACGCTCCTTGAGGTATCCCAGCCGACTCTTTTCCGCGGCTGCGAACTTGATCTCTAATTTCACGAGCTGTGCGTCGGCTTCTGCGAGTTTTAGAGAAGCTTCCGCTTCCGTTCTCTCGAGTTTCTGGTTGGCTGTGAAAGATACAGCGAAAGACTCCCCTAATCCCCGGCGCGCATCCGTTAGCGCTTCGGCAGCCGCCTCGCGCGCCTCTTCCGCACGGCGCAATTCTTCGCGCAGGTCGCGGACCGCTGTATCCAGAGCAATGATTTTCTGGCGGTGGAACTGATCGCCCATCTCTAGCGTCGAAAGGCTTCCCACCTTGGAGCGGGCCACTTCTTCGAGTGTGAAGAGTTGAATGGATTCGTAACGGCTCTGCCCAGCCTCAGCCTTGAACTTGATTTGGCAAAGCTCGTCGAAGGGAAGGTCCGGAGTCAAACCGGGCTCGGAAATCTGGCAGAGGTGATCGAGCACCCAAGCCCCTGTCTCCTCTTTGCGCAATGAGCCGACGGACACATTTTGAAAACGCAGCAGAGCCGCTTTTTCGCTGGGGTCCACGGCGAGAGAAAAACGCACGGAAGAAAAAGGCTGTGGCTTCCCTGGTTTCGCGCAAGCGCCATTAGAAAATTCCAATCGCTGATTCGAGCCTTCGCGTACCCACTGCATGCACCCGGCAGCGGCAGCTCGAGACCCTGCAAGGGCTCCCGCCACAGAGACATCGGCGACCCAAAGGCGATTGTCGCGGGCTTCCGGCTTTCCACACGCCAGTAGTCCGAGCAGGGCTCCGAAGCCCCCAGCCAATGCGCGTCCTTTTCTCACCCGTTCCAACTCCCTTAGTAGTAGGGCACCGGTCGCTCTTGCGGCTCCCGAAAATGCTCTAATGCACACCCTACCCCTGCATACCCGAACGGTCCCTGCTGATCAAAGAATGCCGGATCTAAATATATAGGGGCCACCGAAACAACACGGATCAGCCCGCTCATGTTCGCTGCTTCGAAGATATCTACCTCGGCCGCTTGGAAAGTGCGCTGGATCAAGCGGTCAAAATAGGGGCGCAGAATGCCGCGCTCATAAGCCCGGAAATTCAAGGGGTGCGTGCCCGCATCACTGTCCGACTTCATCGGTGGCCGCGGCTCTCCCGTGGCGTAGTCCAAACCATAGAGATGCCAAGGTTTCGGGTGCGCTAAGAGGTCCGTGTCGGCATCGAGCAGGTAGATGTAATTGCCCGCTTCATAATCCTGCAGAAGATTGCCGCGCTCTTGGTAAGGGAATGTCGGCAGCCGTACAATCGATTCAAAAGATCGGTAATCAATCCCGAGCAAAACCACCCCACCCGCGAATCGGTACGCCACACTGAGCGTGCCGTCACCGGGAGCGCCAGGGCTTTTTTCCGGCGTGTACCAGCGCAAGGCTTTGCCCACGATAGCTCGTCCCTGCGAAGCTCGCTTGCCCAGCTCCAGAGTCGCCCGATCGCAGAGATCGCGTGCCGTACAGCCGTCGACAGACGAAATACGAGCCGCTTTATCGCCCGCGTGGAAATACTGAAACCGCCCACTATCCCGCCAAATTAAGAGCCGGTTATAGAGCGGGAAAATCGACTCCCCGGGAGCCACTCCTGCCGGCGGCGCTACTCGTAGGGCTTCAAAAAACCGCGCATACCCGGCTCCATCGGGCGGCAAAACAGAAACCAAGCGCGCATCGCTGGCCGCAAGCGCCAAGAGATTCGTCACCGCACGTGCCACACGGCGGGCATCGTGTTGGAGAACGCGGTTTTGGCGCTCGGCGAAAGTATCGGAGAGGCGCGCATTTTCCTGCCGGTGCGTTTGCCAGCGGTAAACGGTAACTCCAACGATCGAAAGCAGAAGGGGTGCGGTTAAAAGGATTAAAAACCAAGGCCGCAGGGCGGTTCGCCAAGCGGATTCAGGAGGACGGACATCCATCAGCGGGCAAACTACCACAAAGGCGCTGCATGCGGTAAGGTGCGGCCTTCATGATCCGCAAAGAACGCCTCGATATTCTGCTCGCCGAGAAGGGCCTTTGCTCCAGCCGTGAGCAAGCTCAACGGTGCATTCTTGCCGGCGAAGTCTGGCAGGGGCAGGTGCGCTTGGAAAAACCCGGCGTAAAGATAGCCGTCGACACCCCGATTGAACTGCGTTCGCGTCTGCCGAAGTTCGTAAGCCGCGGCGGGTTTAAGCTCGAACATGGCCTGGAGACTTTCGGCATCTCCGTTCAAGACCGAGTGTGCATCGATGTCGGCGCCTCCACCGGCGGCTTTACGGATTGCCTGCTGCAAAGAGGTGCACGCCGGGTGATCGCCGTCGATGTCGGCACGGCCCAACTGGACCAGAAGCTCCGCGGCCATGCGCAGGTCACTTCGCTCGAGCAGGTAAATGTCCGGCACCTGACTGCCGAAGCCTTGCTAGCCGCCGACGCGCTCGCTCCGGAAATCACCTTCGTTTGTGCGGATGTTTCCTTCATCTCTTTAGCGCTGCGTATCGAACCGATTCTACGGAGCGCGCCGAAAGCATACGATTGGCTT
>JAIEOG010000185.1 GCA_019750655.1 bacterium | reverse complement strand
TTGCGCGCAGGGATCGTCGTTGGGGGGCTGTTTTTAGGGCTGGGGGGTTGTGGAGCTAAACCCGGGGTACCTTCAAACCCGGCCCAAACAAACCTTCTGAAGGCGGTTGCTGACGGCGACGTAGAAGCTGCTCAGCGCGCCATCCGCGCAGGCGCTAGTCCTAATGAACATTTTGGTCCTGTCGATGCTCGTGTCTCGCCGTTAATGGCCGCGCTGGCACAGCGGAATGAAAAGATGGCGCTCATGCTGCTAGAACAGGGAGCACGCCCTCAAACCTCCTACCAACGCTACTCAGCACGCGATCTATCCTTAAAACTCTTTGGGCACGGAAGCCGAGTCCACAATGCGATTGTAGCGCAGGAGGCTAAACCATGAACTACCTAAGCCTATACATTTTGGCAGCCGTCATTTTTCCTCTTCATCTCCTGGCAGAAAGTGCGCCGGTTTCCCTTCCGGATCGTCTTCGCGAACTCGATGCAACACAAACCGATCGCCTCATTTACAGCCAGATAGGCCGAGCAAACCTGCTGTCGGATAAGAAGCAAGTCGGCAAGCTTGTAATCATGGACTATGCCGTACGTGAGTACGAGCGAAAGCGAGACGCCGGCGAGGCGATCAACTGGAAGAACTTCACGTCGACACTCAATGCTGCGATCTCGAAGTACAATCACGAAGCGAAACTCATGGACGACCCTACTGCTATCAGCACACGGGAACTCGACTACTTGGGTTTGGGGATCTCGGCGATAGCTTCCTGCGTAAAGACCCTTCCTCAGGGGCGCGTAGCCAATGTCGCCACCGGCGGATTGGTTGATGGAGCTCTCGATGCTACTGATAGTCTTGGTCAGATCGGCGTCGAGCTCTTGCGCGATTACCAAATAGCTACCCGCGGACCGGCAGAGCAGCGCAAGGCTCAACTTCAAATCACAGGGCTTTCCGCAAGGGCCGACTCTATTCTGAATAAGGTGCACTCCATCGGTCGAGAAGTCCCGGAGTTCGCCACTTCTGTGGATACCACTGTAGGTTTGGATGCGCGTGCGGACATCAAGGCAAGCGCACGGGAGAACCTAGAACGAAATCAGCAAACGAAGGATTCCTTACGACTTGAAGCAGTGGAGCAGAGTACTAACGAAATTCTCGTCCTAAACCAGCGTGTGTTGGAACATGTGGAGGCCAACATCAATGCGGAAGGCAAGCTTACTATTGATTATGCGCCTATCGCCGCTATCGCAGGCAATCTCCAAGGTGAGTTGCTCAAGGCGGTGGACCAGTCGACGGAGAAGATCATCGGGGTGATTTCGAAGATCGAAGACAATCGAGTAACAGAGCTGACAGATCAAAAAATCCGTCAGCTGAAGTACCAAGCCGCACAGAGTTCCGTGTTTCTTCTTTCTGGTTTAGCGTCGGCGGTGGATCCGCGCGGCGCTGAAGTGATTGGGGTAGTGGGTTCGGCGACAATTCAAGTCGTTTCGACAGTGGAGAACTTTCAAGCCACGATGAAGATGGCTGCTTTTGACGGCCAAACGCTTGTGGGCGCGTTGAATCTCGTGACTGGCATCGGCTCGGCAGTTCAACTTATATTCTCCCTGTTTGCTGGTCCTAGCCCTGAGCAGCTAATTCTCGAGCAGATCGCCAAGCTAGGCGAGCGCATTCAAAAGCTGGAGGCCGGTATGCACGATCGGTTCAATGCGGTCGACGCCAAGCTTGTGGCAATCATGTATTCGATGCACCAAGGCTTCGAAGAAGTGTCGCGTGGATTAAGCCAGGTGCAGATCAATCAGAGGACAATGCAGAACGCATTGACGAACCTCGAAGACGGATTAACGCGCCTAAATATCCAAGTCTTTTATTACCTGCGCGATGGATTTCAAGAGCGCATCCACGAGGACCAGGATTACTGCGCGAATCAGGGAGGTCTTTCTCCGAACGATTTTGAGCGGTGTCTAGAGCGTTACGCTACCTACGCTACTCGCCACGCGAGCAACTCATTGGCCGCTGGGGTAGGAGATGCCATCGTAAAACAGGCGGAGAGCCGCACGAATGGCGTCGATATGGCCTATGCAGCCCTTCAGGTGGAGCTGGGTAAAGGCCTATGGAATAACATCGATGTACTGGGCAAGTTTTTGTCGTGGCGCTTCCAGGACGCTTCTCTGGTGGGGCGGGGAACGGCTTTGCCCAATCTAGAAGAGTGGTCACAGTACACGCAAGAGTTCACTCGCTTTATCGCTTCGCAACCGGACTACCTACGCCTCTATTCCGGAAAGATCTCCGACACGGCAGAAAAAATCCAGCAAGTAGGTGAGGGGCTGAATGGTTCTCTGAGCCATCTTGCGACAACGCGTTATGAAGGGGACGAACCCAAAAGCACGATTTTGAATCTTGTGTCCGACTATGAGGATGCCTTTTCAAAACTGCAGACTGCGATGGAGACTAATCGGCGGACTTTTCGCGCTCTGAAGGCCGATGGGTACGATCCGTTTGTCAGCGACCTCGCGGAGCAGCCGCGGCACAACCGCATCGCGTTTGAACACACAGACCGCAAAGTACTTCGTCCCTGCGGCGATGCAGCACCGATCCCATTCCATAAAGGTGGGTTTCCTGAACTTACGGCTCCCGACAATATGGGGGCTATGATTCCAGCAGCGTGGCATGAAGCAGAAGCGATGAAGCTGGGCCGAGTGAATATCTGCTATTCACGCGTTTTCTGGTCGGGGGACGAACCCTATCTTCACTATGATTTGCGTATGGCGGGACATGAGGAAGGAATGGTTCGCAATCAGGCAAAAGCTTACGCCAAGGAGAATAAATGGGCTCCCGGTATTCTCATACCGGTTCAGAATGAAATGAACTTCATTGAAGCGGTTCGCAAAGCGACCAGAAATTTCGACGGCAAAGCCTATCTTCATGGGGCCCGCGTTTATGGACGGGTCACGGTCGAAGTGAAGGCTCAGTTCATCGCCCCGGAACTTGGCTCCATTACGGCCAGAGTTTATCCGGTGGATCAACCGGAGGCGGCCTCCCGCCACTACCAAGCCTATGGGCTTACGATGTACGAGTATTCGTACATGCAGGGCTATGGGGCAGATCCTGCGAAGTGGCCAAAGCGCTTTGGCCACTGGATGGTGAGAGATCATGGCCAAAATGGCTGGGCTGTGCAGAAAGACGAGGGCGGAGAGAAGGAATCTCTGATTTACGATGAGCTGATGGCCCAGTGGAACAAGTCGATGGTGGGCCGCATGCCCAAGATCGAGAACGTTCTTGGAAAGGAAGAAACAGCAAAAGCCGAGGCCCAGGTAACCGGTTTGATCGATCAGCACTTAGCAAGTTTGCGCGCCCAGTTTGCACACGATTTCCTGGCAGCAGTAGAGACGTCAGGAGATCTTAAATCCCAGATGGTTGCCATGGGTGGCGCTCGTCAGACCCTAGTGGCAGCAATGGAATTGGCGTACCCGGTCACGATGTCGTCGACGGATAGTGTTCGTGCACTTTTCTTTGGCGCAGACAGGCTTCCATCGCGAGAGATGGTGCTAAATACCTTGCAGCAGCCAGGTGAGCTTATAACTTCATTAAAATCGCTCAAGGAAGGCTTGCCCGCAAAACTGACTAGCTTGCGCGGTCAGCTCAAAGAGCTAGCCTTGCGCAGGCCACAGGGCGAACGACAGCCGATGTTAACTCAGGCCTATGGGCGCTTACGCCTATTGCAGCAAGCAACCGAATTAGGCCAGCCATTGATTTCGATTGAAGAGGCAGTTGCTAGGATCCAAGCGGCGTTGAAAGAGGCCGCGCGAGGTTAAGCCGATTTCTTGTTTTCAAGAACGAAGGGGAAGACTTGGTAGCCTTCTTCTTTTTCAGTGGGAACAAACTCACCATCGTGGTTTAGCTCGAAGCGATCGAAGGAACCTTTAGCACCGATACGAGCCGCAATTTCCGGCGGCAAGACGGCAGCGCGAGCAACGCTCATGGGCCGTAGCATGCCTGCGCTGCGTACGAGGTTTCCGCGGATGTCCATGATGTCGAGGATGTAATCCCCAGGTTTAGAACCTTCACGGATACTAAAGTGTTCGCCGCTTCCAGGAACCGCTAAGTGCACCATGGGGCGCGCTGGCCGTCGGTAAATCGCGTAAGCCATGCCGGTTGCGGAGAGAAGTCCGAGGGCGCCGATGAGCGCCATGGCCCAAGCAGAAAAGGGAAAGCCACTGTCTTCGGTGATATCGCCGAGCGGAGAGTTCTCGCCAGCTTTTGCATTCGAAAGCGCGAGCGCCACTTCCGCGGCGACTTCTTCCGGAGTGAAGGTGAGCAAGGGACGTTCTTCATCGCCTTCTTGCACGCGTTTCACTTTTTTCAAACCTTGGAGACTCAACAAAGCTTTGGCCTGCGCTTCGCGGAAATCGCCTTTAGGTTCTTCCGCGGGTGCTTCTTTGGCTTGAGCAGCTTTCGCGGCGAGTTTCGCTTTGTGATCTTGCATGAGTTTCTGAGCAAGAAGCTGTGCTTTTTCAGCAGGAGTAATTTTGTCTGGATCGACGGCTTCGCCGGAACGGTTCTGCGAACCACCGACTAAAAGGTTCGCGCTGGTAACGCCGCGGCTTTGGCGAGAGTCATCAAAACCAAGTTTGTCCGCTTCGGATTTGTTTTGCAGCCCTTTGTCGATAGGGGCTTTATCGCTGTTGTCAGGAATAATCGCCGCACCAAAAACGACATTTCCCTTAGTAGCCGAAAGATCCAAAATCTGTTCATCCGCACCCGCGACGGTAGGATCACCCTGCTCAACAGAGTTAGGAATGCGCGACCCACCCGTGCTACCCAAACCAAGCCGCGATTGCTGCGCTAATTCCGGAGCAGAAAAACTACCACTCGAAGAAGCACTCGGCGAATCCGCAACAGCCGCCGCCGGAGGCGTCAAAGCAGTATCGCCTTTTCCAGCTTTCTTAACGGCATCCATCATAGTGCCAGTCATGCTGGCTTTTACTTTCAACCAATCTTCTTTGGTAAGAAGTCCCTGAGCATAGAGTGTATCGACGTAAGCGCTCTGGTCCATGGCTTGAGCAGAAGCTTGATTTGCAGCATCTCGGGCTTCTGTGCCCAATCCGCCATTTTGAGATTTTACCGCCTGGCCTAGTTGCTGACCCGTTTGCTGTGTTTGGGGCGCTAATTTCTTAATGGTTTGTTCGCGCACCTGCTCAGAGCCTTCTTCCTGGGCCTCCAGTGACACTTTGGCGCTGATGTTTGCGGTCAATATACTAACTACAAAAGCGGCCCCCAACTTGTTTAGCGAACTCATAATTATAGAGTATGCAATGAGAATACCACAGGCGTTCTATTGTAAATTCTGTAATTTCAATATGTTGAATATGCTTAACGGCCTGTTTTATGTATTTTTTCTGGTCAGTACTGTCTAGATTCATAACATATTGAAATTCCAACTTAGACGGTAAGGAATGAGAGAATTTTTAAAAAGTAAGCATGTTTTCTGCTGGTTAACAGTTAGATTAGTGTAAGTAGTTGCCGGAGTTGCGAATGAAGTTGAAGACGAAGTTGTTGTTTGTCGTTCTTTCTGCCCTGCAAGCGGGGGCCATAGCCGCGACAATCGATTTTACGCTAGGTGACGACCAATTCTATGGGTGCACCTACGAAGCAAATTCGCCCGTCATTATCAAGGTGGATACCTCCCTATCGTGTAAAGAACAGGCCGGTGATCCTTCGTCTATCTGTGTCGGGTCAATCAAATGTAATGTATATAACACTACGACGGGGCGTACTCGCTGGTCCATACGTTATGTGAGTTGTAATGCCAATTCAGATGGAAGTTGCCCTCTTTCGACTGAATGCCCAACAACAGACGCTCCAGCGATCGTGGGTGAAAATGTTAAGCCGGTTATACGGAGTAAAGGACAGGTCGTTGCAAACGCTCCGCATGCAAAGAAATTGGATTCACATAAAGATGATGCTTCTGCAGTGACTCAACAACAAGAGTAGTCACCCCATCCTTGCATTGCCCTCTAATCAGAATTCTTCCCCTGCCATCAAAATCCTAACGGCGTTATAACCCCTCCGCTAACTAACGCGCATCAAGCGCAATCGGAGGTTCTTATGGTTCGTTTCTTCCTGCTCGCGACCGGTTTAGTTGTCGTTGGGTGTGCTTCTGGAGGATTTACCAAAGTCTCCAGCAATGATTACCCAGCTCGGCCAGCCGATTGCCCAATCGAAGTGCTTTATAAAATGCCCAAAATGCACCACGAGCCCTTGGGCCAAATCAGCGCAGTCAGCGCGCAGAGTTATTGGAAAGGCAAAGATCTAGCTTCACTCTTACCCGACATGAAAAAGGCGGCATGTGCCTTGGGCGCCGATGCCCTGGTAGTCACCCACGTCGACGAAGGTGGCACCGCCTGGACGCAACCTACAGAGGGAAAGGCGTCGGCCACCGCTATCCGCTACAGCGAGGTAGTGCATTTCCCGAGTGAACGCGAAGATCGACTATAAGCCCTTTCCCCGGAGCCCCGAGTTCTTACTCGGGGCTCTTTTCTTGCGCCCGCGGCCATTTGCCGCTACTTACATTCCATGTACATTCTATCGTCGGTTCTGACAGGTCTTCTGGCGGTTCTCCAAACCTACTTCATGATTCTCGAGATGTTCCTTTGGCAGAAGCCGAAAGGACTTAAGGTCTTTGGCCTAACCAAAGAGTTCGCGGCTCAGACGGCCGTGCTGGCCGCAAACCAGGGGCTCTATAATGGGTTCTTAGCGGCCGGGTTGGTTTGGTCGCTGATCGCTCCGGATCCCGGATTAGCATTTCAAGTACGGATATTTTTTCTTTGCTGCGTTTTAATTGCAGGAATTTATGGGGCAATGACAGCCAATAAGCGCATTCTCTTTGTACAAGCCTTGCCCGCTCTTTTTGGCCTGGCAACTTGCTTTCTGAATTAGCTCTACCAAGGGCGTTGCCCGTCAGGGACGATATAGGAACCGTCCCTTGTGTCTAACAAGCCGTAAACGCCTTCCCAGAAGAAGAGATAGATTTTGTTGTCTCTGTTTTCTACGCAGGTGACAGGATTTGGATCCTTGGCCAGATTTTCTAACGCGGCTATTTGCCAAATGCATTTGCCGCTTGAGTTGACCCCTACCACATTTCTACTACCCAGCGGAGCCCCCTTCACATACTCCAGCACAACAATTAATGCCCCATTATGCTCCAGGACTTGCCGCACATCACCAGCAAGCGGCACAGGTGCCCCATTCAGTAGAAGTACTTTTCCCTTTGTTTCCCAATTCATGTTCAAAGTTCTTTTATTGGCCTAGGCTTGACATAGTTTTCGCTCGGAAGTGTATCACGAAGGTTGTACTGGATAGCGCCTTTTGAATCTCCGTATTTATTTGGACCCACTTTGCCTCGAAATATTGTGGTTCCCGGTGGAACAATTACGTCCACGACGTCTGTGGGAATATTGGGTAAGTTGTATTTTTTCTGTAGTTGGGCCGGACTTAGGCCTTCTATCGACTCTCGCCGCATAATCCACGATGCCTCCTTCTGGGATATTCCTCCGTATACCCGTACAAAAGTTTCTTGGCCGACAGGGCGCACTTCATCAACTGCCGATCCAACGAGGAACGGTGGCTCTCGCCCAGTGAAGTGAATTGTATTTACATCTTCTGCGCTTCTTGAACTCTGAACAGAGAATCTTCTATGCCAACCTTTTTCGGCGACGGAAACCTGTTTGGTCTTGGCGGCGTCAGAGGCGATATCTAACGACTTGGACAAGTCTCCTGCTACTTTGGCGCCATTCTTGGACTCCAAAATCCGTAAGAGTCCTTTGAATGGAATCTTCGCCTTACTTCCGATCCCCCCGGAGATAACCCCCAGAACGGCAAATGATCTGTCGAGTAGATCTAGGTTGTTGCCATCAATGTCCTTTCCGGTGAGCGTTTCGTAAAGATCCTGCGCGAATCCAATTCCCGGTGTTAGTCCGATCAATAATCTTTTATTGTCGGTAATTCCTTCGGCCATTCTTCCCAGTATCCAGCTAGCAGCCGAGTAACCGCGGCCTTCTTCTACCGACCCATTTGAGAAGGCGATTTCGGCCGCCTGTCTTGCGAGGTAGGCAGTTCTCAGGTCTCTAAAACCTTCTGGGGTTCTAGGGGATAGGGAAGAAAGATAACCGCCAAGGTCGGAAAGTGACTGCCTATCTTGGAGGGCGATATTTTGGAGAGATTGGATATTTCCTATGGTCGCCAGGGAATGCGACGTAGCTCCCGTTATAATCCCACTATCAGTTTTGAGTGCTGCAATATTCGATTTGATTCTGGCAGGTATCTCTGCGTTCTGTTTGGCCCATTGACCAGGAGTATTATTGAATTGCTTGAGATGAGTTTCCCGCAGCTTGTCGTAACCGGTGCCCAAAGCCAAATTGGCCTTATGGTACAGGGCTTCCTGGGCCATCGCCAACTGGGCGAGCCCATTCATGCCAGCGGGAACGACGGGGATGCCCTGCGGCGCCGCCCAATGATAGACGGAGGTCCCGCTGACAGCTGGAGAGCCACCTGCCGCCATCAGAACTGGGCGAGCAGTTTGGGAGTTTTGGCTCAGGGCAACCGCCGACGATTGAGCCCAGTAGTCATCCTCAGAGAATTTTGAAAATTTGGCTAAAACTTCGAGGCTTTCCACCGCCTGATCTAGTTGGGCGCTAAGTTCTCGAATGGGAGCTTCAGGAGAATTTTCTTTGTCAGTCTGGCTTATAACGTACTCAGCGGATTTCAATGCTTTTAATAGGAGCAGGGCCCTCTTTAGTAAGTTTACAGAACGTCGCCAGATGGCAGTTACCTGATTGAGGCAAACCGCCATGTCGATTTCTGATTCATCGCAATTGGAACCAAGATTCCTGCTGTTTAACTCTTCCGGAAGTGTCGCGAGGAATTCGCTGACCGTATTTAGGAGCTTTGTAACATTGTCAAAAGTCTGTTGGCGTTCGCGGGCTCTCTTTATTTCTGTGATTAGTGCAGCTTCTGCTTTCAAGACATCTGCCGTGCACATTATCGCAAGTGCGTTCTTGATCTCTTGAGTCTGTCCCCAGGGAGGCAGGCCCCGCGTTGCTAGTTCAAATGCTTCTCTATTGCAGCTGGGCAGCTCCTTATTGCTCAAGGGCTTTGCGGGGCGTCGCCAGAACTGCGGAGAGTGATGGGCCGCTTCTTCGTACCACTTATTTTGAAGAACCTCAGCTGCTGGTATGTCTTTTTGCTCTAATCGCTCAAAAGTTCTCCAGTTTTGTACGTGGTCTGCGTTGTCTCGCGGGTCGGTCCCATCCATGGGCTGTGTTTTCTTGAAAAGGGCGAACTTTGAATCGTAGAGAGATGCGATGTGCGCATTTAGATAGTGATCAACAACTACCAGCATGGAATTAAATTCGTCCTCTTGAGCGTAAGACAAAAGTTTTTCGAATAGAAGTTTGTTGCCACCACCCTGAACCCAATCGGGAGCGTAAGTATGAACAGAGTGAACTAGAAAGTTTAGTCGAACGAGCTCATCGTCCGTAGCTAAGGGCCGCGATGCGTACTGCTTTATTTTTTCATTTATTTGATCGTCGCTTAGTCCCAAGCCAGCTGGCGGTGGCGACTTCAGTAACTTAGCGAAGGCAATGAACCTATTGATAGCGGCAACTTGTGGATTTCTCTCTTGGGCAATGAGTTTTTCTGCCAAGGCCAACGAGCTTGGTAGTAATCCGAGATCAGTCAGCGATTTGGCAAGGAAATCTCTTTTCCATTTTGGATCAGCGTCTTTGGGGTGGAAGGCCTCACCTTGTAATGGTTGCCCCTCATTGGTTCTGGAAAAGTCTGTGAATTGTTCGGATAGGTTAAAACGCAAACCTATTTCTTTCTTTCCATATCCAGATAGACGTTCTTGCAGCGTCTTGCTTCTCGCTGATTGCTCGGGAGTCGAGTGTCCAAGTGCTTTAAGTGCTAATAGGCGAGAGAGTTCTTCACTTTCCCGGGCGGCTTGGAAAGGGAGATTGCCATGAGCTGTGGACGCGTTTGAGTTAACAATGCGTTTGATGTCGCCATTGTTAAGTAAGTTGTGGAGCCACGGCAAAATAGCTGACCGTTTCTCTCGTTGAAACCTGCGCTCTATTGTTTGGAGTGCAATTAGGTCATTCTCGCTTTGTACTTTCTCATCGAAGATCCATTTTTCTGCTTGGACAAGCGCTTGCCAGGGAGAGAGTAAGGGAGGTGACCAGCCGCGCAGGTCTGTCGGATAAGGACCATCGTCTTTCAGCCATTGATAAAGAGATTTAAGAAGCTCGATCTTTTCGGCGCTCAGCTTTTTATTCTGGGGGCCAAAGTATTGAATTATTTTTTCAATAGAATTGCGAACAGCTACATTCGGATCAAATGGCCCTTGTTCCAATAGCCAATGGAAAGTCTCCAGCGCGAGCGCCTGCTCTTTAGCTGAGACAGTGTCAAAATCGAAAGCTTTTTTGAGGGAAGAGTCTTCCTCGGAAAAAAATGGAGTGCTTTTGTACCTCGTTGCTGGCTTGGTATTGTGCTGTGCAGAATGTAATGCCGAGCTCCAGGAGAGCGCAAAAAGTACTGTGGCGGCAAGCCAGGCTCTTAGCTGACGCATGAGACCTTATCGCCATTTTGTTCAAATTTATTGAGCGCTTATTTGTTTGTAGGGGGCTCGGTGAGAAAACGCGTGAGAGTATCGCTGATGACCTTATCCATCTGCGCAGGAACCAGCCCGTCCGTTTGGTACTGGTAAATAAAATGCAGCTTCCATACTTGCGCGTCGGTGATCTTGCTCGCGGCATGCGCTTCTCGGATCGCGGTGCGCGTTTCTTCTTTTAGCTGGGTCATTTGATCTAGGGTGGCGTCGACCTCCATTTTACGCAAACGCACGGGGTCGGGTGGTGTGAATTGATTTCTGGGGAGGCCTAAGATCCGAGAGCCCTGCATTTCCGGGAAACGGCAGTCTCCCAGATCCCCTTCATGAGCCAGTGCGGCCTGGGCGAGGGCTAGTAGTAGCAGGAGGACGGCCATGTCTTATTCTCCTCTGGTTTTACGGCCCCGTGAAGTGGGTTTTAGGCCGACTTTGGATCGTGGGTGGCGGTTTCCAATCCTCCATTTGGCCCACCAATCGCAATAGAAATGCCTGCCCATGCACCTCAACGCCTTCCTCCCAGGCGTAGTCAAAGTCCTCTGCGCTGCGTTTTGTTCCCAAGAGGATGACCTCATCGAGCATCGGGTAAAACCAGACTTTGAGCCCCTTCTCGACCACCCGGCCGGGGATGAACTGGCCCTTCTGGTCGTAGGCTTGGAAATGCATGTAGGTCGGGACAGCGACGGCTTCGCCGCAATGGAGTTCGTTAGCTAGAGAAACCGTGTTTAAGCCGAGATTAGCCAGAACGCAGAAAAGCGCAGCACGGACCCCCACCCAACCCATCTTTCAGTTAAAGCTCTGGACTTCTGCGTAGTCAAATCTTGGGGGCGCGGGGCCTTTGGAGGATTTCCTTGCGGCGGCTCACTGGTAAGCGTTCGATCGCGTAGCGCAGCATCGTACGGGGCATCCGCGGGCCGTGGCGGTCGATAAAGCCCAATAGCTCCACCGAGTCCCGCTTGCCCACTTCGCGTAGCATCCAGCCGCATGCCTTGTGCATCAGATCGTGTTCATCCTCTAACAACGCCTCACAAAGGCGCAGGCAATCGCTGAAATCATCGCGCCGGATAAAATGGAAAGTCGAAACGATCGCAATCCGGCGTTCCCAAAGCTGTTTTGATTTGGCGAGACGGTGGAGTGTCGCACGGGATTTATCGAATAAGTGAGCGCCAACGATCTGCGCGCATGTCACATCGACTAGGTCCCAGTTGTTAATCCGGGCTGTGTTCTTCAAGTAAAAATCGTAAATCTGCTGGCGGCCCTTCGCATCGGACTTCTCAAACTGTAGGACCAGAATCACGAGCGCCAAAAGTCGGTCCTCGTGCACCTTGGAGCCAAGAAGCGTTTTGATTTCTGGAAGGGGGAGGTCTCGGAATTCCTTCGCTACCCGGCGCGTATTGGGAACGACTACGCCGATAAAAACATCGCCCTCGCCATACTCTCCTGGGCCCGTTTTGAAAAAGCCCTGAAGGACCTTTGCCTTCACCGGATCGGCGTGTTTGCGCAATGCCTGGGCTGCTTGCTTCGCTGTGGGCTTCATCAGTCTCGGACGTAATGGCAGGTGTAACCGCCGGGATTCTTCTCCAAGTAATCTTGGTGGTAGTCCTCTGCGGCGTAGAACTTGGAAGCATCGACGATCTCCGTCACGATGGGTGACGGCCATTTCTTCGAGGCGTCTACTTCGGCTTTCACCTTTTCGGCGACCTTCTTTTGTTCTGCATCGTGGAAGAAAATCGCCGAGCGGTACTGCGATCCAATATCATTGCCCTGGCGGTTCTTCGTCGTGGGATCGTGCATGCGGAAGAACATCCGCAGAATCTTTTCAAAGCTTGTCTTGCTAGGATCGAAACGGATCTCAATCGCCTCAGCGTGGCCCGTCTTGCCCTTTTTTACATCTTCGTACGTCGGGTTGTCGAGGAATCCGCCCGTGTAGCCTACGCGCGTTTCCACCACGCCTGGCTCTTTGCGCAGAATCTCTTCCATGCCCCAGAAACAACCACCCGCTAGCGTCGCCGTTCCCAATGCCTGCTCCTTTGCCTTGCCGCCCGGCTTAAATAGTGCGGCGTACTGGCCATAGCCCTCGCTCTCGAGTTTATCGGCTGGGATAAAACGCAACGAGGCAGAGTTCATGCAAAAGCGTTTGCCGCCCGGGCCTGGACCGTCGTCAAAGACGTGGCCTAGGTGCGAGCCGGCTTTTTTGGAAACCACTTCCGTGCGTGGTGCGAAGGGTAGGGAGTTATCCGCCTTCGTTTGGAGATTTGCCGCTTCGAGCGGCTTCGTGAAACTCGGCCAACCTGTTCCGGAATCATATTTATCTAAGGAGCTAAACAGAGGCTCGCCGCTCACAACATCGACGTAGATGCCCGGTTCCTTGTTGTTCCAAAAGGCGTTGCGGAAAGGGGGCTCCGTGGCACTGCACTGAGTAACGTCATATTGCTCTTTGCTCAGCGTCTTCTTGAGGTCGTCGTCAGAAGGTTTTTTAAAATCTGTCACCGGACCAGCAATAACGGTGTTCAGGCAGAGGGTCAACCAGAGGAGCCAGTGCATGGGCTTATTCTGGCACTGGGCATAGCAGGATGCAAACCGGCCTGTTATCTTCGCGGCGTGAGTAAGCGAGTTTTAGCTTTGACGGGCTTTGCCTGCCCCGCGTCAGCGTGGGAACGTTTCTTGGGCCCTGAGGTTCGCGTGGTTCCGCTCTCTGAAGTCGTCGCCTCCTGTTCGAGCGGCCACCCGCTAGAGTGGGCGAAAGCGGCTCGTAAACACGTCGCAGACCTCCAGCCCCGCCTGCTCATCGCACACGATGTGGGAGTACTACTTGCTCTGCTGAGCGTTCTAAAGCTCCGTAAACAACCCGATTATAAAGTTCCCCGGCTTCTGCTCTTTAACGGCGCTTTCCGTGGGTTTGATGTTTTTCAAGCGACACACCCTTGGAGATTCCAGTTTGCAACCGAAGCGCGCGTGCGTGCCGAAGCGGAAAGAGCAGGTGGGGAGTTTGACCCCTGGTGGAACGGCCGTTTGGGCCGTATGCGGACCTTTTACCGCTATGCCATTCTCGCTAACCTGAAAGAGAAACTGCTGCGCTCCGGAGAAAAGCGCTTTTCAGCTTTGCCCATTACGCTCATTCGATCGGCGAATGACCCATACATTCCCGCAAGTTCGCTCGACCAGCTGGAGCGCGATTTTCAGGTCGCGCATTCTGAGCGCTTTGATTACGGCCATTTTCCCTACACCGCTGTGGGTCTCCAACGGCGCGTTCGAGCGTTGATTGGGGAGCTTGGCTAGCGCCGGCGGAAGCCCCCTCTGTTTACTGGCGGCGAGGAATAAGCCGGCATCGGGGACTGCATCGATCCCGTGGGCAAAGTGCCGTAGAGATTCCAATCGCTTGGGGCTTTAGCGGCTGCGTGGGTCGCTCCCAGATTTTTGAGCGTCAAGTAAACACCGATAGCTGCTTGCTCTAGTGGGTTTTCGGGGTGTCGGCTTCGTTCGCCCGTGTAGTAGCGGACGGCGTCTCCCAAGTAATCCAATGCTGTGTAGCCGTGCTTGTCTGTCAGATTGAGATCGATGCCTCTGACATTTGCGATTTTGGTAATGGCTGCTGCAAGCTCGGTTGTGGTTGCGCGGGCCTTCACCTTTTCTCGGTAACGACGGGCGGCAAAAACTAGGGGCGTCTCTAGGTTCTCGCCCATCCGATCATTAACGGCGGCAACTCCCGCAATCCATTCGATGGCATCCCACGCCCCATAGAAAATGAATTTTCCCAGAGTGTTTAAGCCCTTCGGATTTCTGGTTGCCGGATCCAGTCCGTAATCGGTGATGAGGCGGTTGCCGACTTCGAACTGTTTGTTGTACCCGGCCTCCCAGAGCAGTTCGACACTGTACTCTGCTGATTTTTCCCGAATGTCGGGAACATGCTTCAATAGTTCCCACAGAAAATCGGTCTTGCTAGCGATCGCCATGCGAATAAGTCTTTCCTTGGATTCGTGGCCCAGAGGCTTTTCCAGCATGTGCAATAGTAGCTTCTTTAGACGCGTATTATCCGGATAAGCGAATAACGCGGAACTGAGATTATAGAAAGCCTTGTCGCGCGCAGTGCCCGGCTCAGCGAGGCCCTCCCATTTTTCGAGGCTGTCCATCGCATCGGGGAGATTCTCGTCGAGTTTTCCGGATAACCACTCCAAGGCCAGCGCCGCATCTCTTTGCGTCGGAGCCTTGCGTGTGAATACCTCACCCACGAAGGCATAGGCTTTTTTTAAGTCGAGTTCGGAAGTGCTTGAGTACTTTCCCCCAGATAATGCGAGTTCCGCGACGCCTTCGAGCGGCGAAATATCCAATAACTGATCTCCGAACTGCCACCGGCCGTAACGCGCCAGCTGATGGATCGGGAGTCTACCTTTCCAGTCCACCTGTTTGGGATCGGCGCCATCGGCGAGCGCTTCGGAAACTGTCTTCGGATCGCCGTCAAAAAGAGCTCCAAAGAGCCGTGCCGTGGCGCGTTCCTTGGAATTTAGGGCGCGTTTGGCCCACGCCTCATAAGCCGTCCCTAGATTCGATGGTCTCAGCACATAGTTTGAGTGGTGTGTGCGCCACTGCTGGCGAACCAGCTCACAACCGCTGTTGCGTTTAATGCTCGTAGCGGGAAGCAGCTCGCTGAAACGAAAACCGTCAATCGTCGGAATGACTTCCAACTCATACCGAAACACGCAACCGTTCGTGTGTCGGTAGTATACTTGGTCGAGAAGAGTATAAACGGCCTTCCCATTCTCATTGAGCTGGTGTTTCAAACGCACTTCGTAGGGGCCATAGCCCCCTTCAATATATTCGCCGATGCTGTCTTTTTGGCGGAACTTCGGGCTATTAAAAATATAGCGGCCGGACTCCTCCTCGAATTGGATTTGGAGGATGGAGAATTCATCGTTGTAGGATTCATAGAATCCCGGCAAGAGCGGAAATTCCCCCGGTGTGGGCCCAGCCACCCTCTGGCGCGCGTTTCCTGGTTGGCGGCGGTACCACCGGAGGTACTCGGCTTCGTCGAAGCGTAAATTCTTGGTGTGTTCTTCACCTAAATCGTAAGCAAGTTTCGTTTTCTCATTGATGATCGTCTGAAAAGCTTCATGAATTGCCCAAGCGGTGAGGTCTGTGCCCTCATTACGCGCGGCACGCAGTTCCTTGAAATTCACGTACACGACGCGCTTCCCACCCCACTTCGGGTCGGGGCGAACTTCTGCAACTATGGCAAGTGCCGGATCTGGCTCGACAATGAGGCCGCTCACGGCTTTTTCCAAGACGTCCAGCAATTCATCCGAGAGCGCGCCGCTCAGGGCGCACTTTTCCAATCCGAACCGCGCGTGGGAATAGACTGTGGATTGATCCGGATCCCCATTATTTCCAGGGCCGTCACCGCTCCATGCCGAAACCGACAAAAGTGCCGCCACTGCGAAAAGGAACTGCTTCATGAACGTTCTCCCGAACCTTGCGTATGTGAAAATAAGAAAACTCCAAACTGAAAAACCGATTCGCCCTTGGCGCTTTCGCAATCGCGGCTAATCTGCTCGCGGAAAGAGCGTATGAGCTGCTTCGCTTTGGGTAGGTCTTGCCGGCGCATTTGGAAAGTCATGGCGCCGAATTCGCGTTCTTCCACCGGGTGCTCCAGGGCGGAGGCAGCGTGTCCCAGCATTTGGCGGTGGTGTTCGCGGCTTGCTTGCATGGGGACATCGGAAACTGTTGTGAGCTGAGACTTAGTGCGGGTGAGGCGCCCGCTCGCATCGCGTGTGAGTACGCCGAGGCGGAGCATCGTTGCCAGCGCTTTTCGGATCTGTACCGTCGTTACTTTTCCCCGCAGCCGTTGGCGAATCCAGGCGGAGTCCTCACGAAAACCCGGCACGCCGACTAACTGGCGGATCACCAGATGGTACCAATCGGCCACATAAGAAAAAGCTTCCGCTTCGAGATAGAGCGGTGTTTCGAGTTTGCGGAAGCGGCGCAGCTCTTCCAGATGGCCGGAGACGTCCGCGCCCCGGCGGTGCGCCTTTTCTAAAGAAACCAAGGTTTGAAGGTATTGGCTTTCCGTAGGGGAAAGCTTTTGCTGCCGCACAATCCGTGAAAGCAGTTCTGGGCTAGGCAGGCGGCGGCCGGTAAGCACCATGCCGAGTGTTTGCGGCGAGCGGTAACCGAGGCTGCGCGCCCATTGAGAAACCGAGTGGCCCCCACGCTTGTTCGAGAGCTGCCGGCTTACCGCCAGCAGGTATTCCCGGTAATTTGAGAAATCCAGTGCACTACCCATCCCGATCGCTTTACCCAGCAAGGGTTTAGCCGACAACGGGATTCGCACAGGTTTCGCATTTTATTCGCACAAGGTGTGAGAATGCATACGAACGGAACTATTGGGGATGACGGGTTATTCGCCTAACAGCTTGCCGCCGAACTTCGTGTACGAACGGTAGAAGTTGGGGGTGGCCGCAGAAAACGAGATCAACCACGTCTGCCATTGTCTTTTGCGGTTGTTGTAAGCCGTGCGCGAACCGCCTCTGGAGTCTTCCTCTGAGATCGGGATTTCGTATTGTTCAAAGGCATACTCAAGCAAGACTTCTGCGAGGAGCATTTTTCTGTCCACAGTCAGCTTCGAATAAGTGATGGCGAGTAAAAAAGGAAAGAACTCGTCCTTCGGACTCATGACATGAACGGTTCTCGTGCGCGTGCTGATTTCTCTTAGAGGGCTATGTTTTGCTACTCCGGCTTGGAGGGTTTCCAAAGCCAGGGCCGTGCCCGAATCCGCAGTCTCTAAAAGGAGGGGCAGTAAGGCTTTTGCCGCAAGTGCGGGAGTTAACCCCCGCTTCTTAATATCTTCGTAATTCCGTTCAATCGATTTGAAGAGAAGCTCGGTTTCGCATTCGAGTGGGTCTCCCATGGACACGGCTGGTAACAGCAATGCGACTAGTAAGGCCGACCGACTAATAAGGAATGACATTTTCGCCTCTCGTTTTGAGAGCGCGTTTAGCACAGCTAAGATTCAAATAACAATGAGCTTGCTTTAAGTGCCTGAATATTCACCCGTTTGCCTAGCGAAAAACGTCACTGGGGGTGTGTTCTTGCGGAATCCAGTGCCTAGCCGTGCGGTACTCCGCTTGCAAATCTAAGCAGCAGCTGAGGTGGTTCCATGCGTGCTTTGTTTGCTTTTGCTTTGGTGCTTGGGTTTTCGGCTCCTGTATTTGCGGATTCGGGCAGCTGCAAATTGATCATTCAAGTGCACTTCAAAGACGGGAAAAAGAAAGTTTCCGTGGAAGAAGTTCCTGCGACCTCGCATCTCGACTGCAAGTTTCTCTCGCAGCAACGCCAGCTCGACTCTGAGAGCGAAGATGTCCAGAACGTGAAAGTCGTTTTCGGGTATCGTGAGCTTTCGGTGCTCGCCGAATAGTCAGCGTTCGACGTAATTCAGATCTTTTCCGAAAGTTTCTTCCAGAGCGTGCAGGCTGAGTAGGCCTAGTGCGATTGTTACTGTGCCGACCGTGAGCGCGCTGCCTACAAGTCCCATGCTGGGGACGCCAAAGCTAAACGCCGACGTGATAATCGCCACCGACCCGCGTACGAAATTGGGGGCGCTGATAGCCACCAGCGATCGGATATTCGTGCCTACCTGTTCCGCTGCCACCGTCACAAACAACGCCCAGTAGCCTCCCGCAATTCCCAGCAATAGGCAGTAGGTATAAAACACCTGCGAGGTCATTCCCCGAGAGAGCAGTGTCGCGTAGACCAGCACCAAGAGCGTGAGCAGTGCGCCCAGTACGACTTTCTTGCGGCTGCGGACCTTCTGGCTCAGGACGCCCGTGAGGATGTCGCCAATCGAAAGGCCTGCATAGCCGAACAGGATCGCGTAACCCGCCGTTACCTTGCCCTGGATCTGGAGCACTTTGGCAAACTCCGGTGCGAACATCAGGATGACGCCCACCATAAACCAAATCGGCACGCCGATGCCGACGCAGCTTAAAAAGCGCAGGAACCGCTTCGGGGGCCAGAAAAGCATTCTCAAATCGCCCCGGCG
>JAIEOG010000283.1 GCA_019750655.1 bacterium | reverse complement strand
CTGCCGATACCGGCAACGGTGGATTGGAGGGCTTCATAGTTATTTAATGGCCTTAACCTGAGTGCGTATTTCTTCGCACTGCTCTTTTACGTCGGCCAGCTTAACCTCTTCGTTAGGAGGCGTGGTGCTTTTGCAGACCGCCGTATCGCCGTAACGGTCGACGAGCGCATCGCATTTAACCACGAGACCTTCTAAGGACGTCTTCACGAGAGCGATAAAAGCTTGCTGCTTCGCTTCGGCTTGTTTCTCGAGGTCTTTATCCAAATCGAAGGCATCGTCCTTTTTAAGGGTTGTCGAAGCCATTTGATCTAGCTGGGCCTTTGCGATCTTCTTGGCGAATTTCATCGACTCGATACCAAAACGCCCCATATCGATTTCGAGATCGGTGGTGCAACTGCCATCGGCTGCTTTTGCATCCCGCTTCTCACCGTCTTTAGGCTCTGCGCCCTGGCGCTTAGGAAGCCGCTGTTCGGCGATAGCGATGGTTGCATCCATCACCTTCATGCTCGCGTCGCTCATTTCTTTTTGAGCAACCGCTTTGAGCTCCTCGACCGTATCCGCTTTGGCTTTTTCGATGTTCTCGATAGAGGTTTTGAAGACAGCTTCGATAGCTTTTCCGAGTTCCGCTTCGGTTTTATCGATCTTCGCCAGCTGCGCCTTCACGGCTTTGCGCAATTGAGCGACCATGGTCGCACGCGCGCCCGCGACTTCCGGCGAGTCGTCCTCCAAAGCTACCGCGACCGACGCGGAGCCGAGAACACAAGCCAATGTAAGAATAGAAAAAAGACGTTTCATGAAATAACTCCTCCCATTTCAACCTTCATAACACTGCGCGGCACAGCTTTTAAACCAAATCCCTGAGCTCCGGAAAATTCGGTAACAAGCGATCTCCCTGCAGCCGGGCTCGCTTGCCATAGTGGGTGGGGCGCGGTACTCGCGAGAGGCCTATGTTGGATAATTTCTTAGATATTTTGCCGGAAGTAATTTTTGACGCCGTGGAAACCCTCGGCGGCCGTTGCACGGGGCGCTTTCTCGCGCTCAACGCGATGGAAAACCGCGTTTACGATGTGCAGATGGAAGAAGGCCCGAATCGGGTCATCAAGTTCTACCGTCCAGGCCGCTGGGATCGCGCCACCCTGCAAACCGAACACGATTTTTTAAAGTCCCTGGCCGCGAATGAGATTCCGGTCGTCCAAGCGATGGAGAATGAAAAAGGCGAATCGCTTTTCCAAACCAAGGGTGTTTGGTTCACGGTGTTCCCGAAAAAAGCCGGGCGCCTCGAGCCCGAACTCAACCCCGAGCAGCTCGAACGCTTGGGCCGTTTTCTAGCGCGCTTGCACAATGTCGGCGCGACTTTCAAAAATGCCCCACGCTTCAAACTCGACCCCACGACTTACGGGCGAAATACCTTAAAAACACTGCAAGACTTAGGCAGCCTGCCCGCTACCGTGGCCCCGCGTTACTCACAGCTGGTGAACCAGATCTGCGACCGCATCGATCCGTGGTTTGAAAAAGCCGAGTACATTCTTACGCACGGCGATTGCCATAATGGGAACATCCTCTGGCAGACCAACGAGCCGTACTTCCTCGATTTCGACGATATGTGCTACGCGCCGCCGGTGCAGGATCTGTGGATGGTGACGGGCGGCGACGACGAAGATGGCCGCGAACGCAAAGCAGTGGTCTTGGAGGCCTACGAGCAAATCCGTGGCTTTAATCCAGACAGTTTCAAGCTCATTGAGCCTCTGCGATCTCTGCGCATGATGTGTTTCAATTCCTGGATCGCCCAGCGCTGGGCCGATGGCGCGTTCAAAGCGGCTTTCCCCGGTTTCGGGACGGAGCGCTACTGGCAGGAACAGATCGAAAGCTTGAGCGTACAGTGGGAAAAAATCGCTTACCGCGATGGCCAGCAGCCTTAGTCGCCCGGCAGCTGGTGCCGTTTTTTCCAGGATCGGTTCCTCAAAACACGGTAGGCCGTCAGCGCCATTAGATAGACGCCCAATAAGACTGCTCCCGAGACGAGTAACGAAACCACCGCTCTGTTGTAACGCCGCAGCCCCCCTCCCTCAAGCAACCCCAACCGATAGGGGACGGAGTTTAGCTTGCCGGGGGGGGCAAAGCGGCTATAGTGGGGGCAATACGGCTCGGCCCTGCGCGACGAATTTTTTGTGAACCCCGTCAGGTCCGGAAGGAAGCAGCGGTAACAATAAGATGAGTGCGCCGCAGGTTCCCCGAGCCTCCTTTTTTTATGGCATACCTGGCAATCGCAAGAAGGTGGCGTCCCCATAAGTTTGAAGACCTTGTGGGCCAGGGGCATGTCGTCCAGACGCTTAAAAACGCGATCCTCACGGAGCGCGTTTCCCATGCGTATCTTTTCTGTGGTGCGCGCGGCGTAGGTAAGACCTCCGTCGCGCGCATTTTTTCTAAAGCGCTCCGCTGCCCCAACGCCAAAGACGCGGTCCCTTGCAATACCTGCCCTGAGTGTGTCGCGATTTCAGAAAGCCGCTCCGTGGATGTTGCGGAGATCGACGGCGCGTCCCATAACGGCGTCGAAGCCGTTCGCAGCATCCGAGACAATGTCGGCTACAGCGCTTCGAGTGGGTTTTACAAAATCTACATCATCGACGAAGCGCACATGCTGAGTCTCAGCGCTTTCAACGCGCTCTTGAAGACTTTAGAAGAGCCACCACCGCATGTGATTTTCGTGCTCGCAACTACGGAGCCGCAGAAAATCCCAGTAACCATCCTTTCGCGTTGCCAGCGCTTTGAATTCCGCCGGCTTTCGCAAACGCAGATCGTCACGCGCGTGAAAGAAATTTTAGTGACGGAAAAAGTGCAGCTCTCCGAGGGCGCTTTGCTAACCCTAGCGAGCCACGCCGATGGCAGCTTGCGAGATGCACTTTCTTTGCTCGATCAGGTGCTCTCACACCAATCGCAGAGTGGTGGCGAATTGCAAGAAGCCGAAGTCGTCACAGCTCTCGGCATTAGCCCGGCGAGTTCGCTCACGGAATTCTGGGCGGCGGTCATCGATAAAGACATCGCCGCGGTGTTAAAGCTCGTGGCTGCGGCACACGGTGCGGGCGTCGACTTGAAACATTTTGGCGAACGTTGCCTGGAAGAGCTCCGGCTTTTGTACCTCATTGCGCTCTCGCGTGAGTCCAAAGCGGAAGTGACGGCAGAAGGCTTGGATATCGCAGCGGCGCACTACACTGCGCTCGAGAAACTCGCTGCAAAAACCAACCGCATCGCTTTGGAGCGCATGGCGCAGATTCTCAACCAAGCCGCGAGCCAATTGAGTTGGGCGAGTTACCCACGTTTTGTTTTAGAAATGACAGCCGTGCGCATGGCACAGCTGGAACCGCTCGCCCAGCTCGAGCGGGCAGCGACTCAAACGCCGGTGCAAACCGCACCGGCTCCGCGGCACGAACCGCGGCCGACGCCTGCCCCCGCAGCTCCGGCGCCGCGCCCGGCAGCCACTGCACCACCCGCGCCGAAACCCGGTTTATCGACGGCGCCTCCGCCGTCTGCTCCACGGCCCCCACCTCCGACGCAACGCCCTCCCGAGCCGCCACCACCAGGGGAAGCTGCGCCCATGCGAAGAGCGTCTTTGGACAGTGGCGATGAGCCGAATTGGCAGGGATTTATCGACGCTGTGATGAAAAAGCGTCCCCTCCTAGGCGCATTACTCTGCCATGGCGAATTCCGCCTCGGTGCCGGGAAACAAATCATGCTCACTTTCCCGGAAAACAGTTTTTACGAACGCCAAGCCAAGGACACCAAGAACCGCTCGGACATTGAAGAGCAGATCAAAGCGTACTTCGGCCCAAACGCTTCTCTCGCGGTGGGCGCCGGCAAAGGCAGTGACTTGCGCAGCCTCGAAAACAACCGTCAGGAAGAAGCCGCGCGCTTACGCAAAGATGCCGTGGAACACCCATCGGTAGTCCAAATGCGTGAGACGCTCGGTGCAGAAATAATCGACGTCAACGTGGAGGTTTAAGATGTTCGGAGCCATGGGAGATTTTGTCCAACAGGCCCAGCGCGTACGCCAGGAAATGGCGCGTCTTCAAGAAACTCTTTCCAAGCGCACCGTCGAAGTCTCCAGTGGCGGCGGCATGGTTAAAGTCGTGGCCAATGGCAAACAACAGATTCTTTCCGTCACCATCGATCCCGAAGCCTGGTCGCGTGGCGACAAGGAAATGCTGCAAGACCTCGTGACGGCAGGGGTGAACCAAGCCATCAAAGCATCGCAGGAGATGGTGAGTGACGAAATGGGCAAAATGACCGGCGATCTCGGGCCCCTGGGATCATTGCTGAAAGGAATGCGCTAAAAGTGTCTTCGCTCCCCCCTAATCTAAACGCGCTCGAGAATTTAATCGACGAATTGAAACAGCTGCCGGGCATCGGTGTGAAGACAGCCACGCGGCTTGCGTACTTCATCTTGCGCCAACCCGAAGACTTTGCGCACTCACTGGGCGAAAGCATTCAAGTCGCGCGTGCGACGCTGCACTCTTGCACGCAATGCTGCAACTTCACCGAGCAACCGATTTGCACGATTTGTTCGAACGCCAACCGCAGTGATGAAATCGTCTGCGTAGTGGAAGAACCTTCCGACATCTTGGCGTTTGAACGCAGCCGCCACTTCCAGGGGAAGTACCACGTCTTGCACGGCGTGATTTCTCCGCTCGATGGCATGGATGAGAGCAAACTGAAAATCCAGCGCCTGCAAGAACGCCTGCGTGAAGGGGTCATCAAAGAAGTTATTTTGGCGACCAACCCCACCGTAGAAGGCGACACCACAGCGCTCTATATTGCGCGTTTGATCAAAAGCTCGGGCGTGAAAGTCACCCGAATCGCGCACGGCATCCCGGTAGGCGCGGAAATCGAGTACCTCGATGGCGCCACGCTCGGCAAAGCCCTCCAAAACCGCGTTTCCCTTTAAGAGATAAGTCTCCTAAAATGGAGGCGAACACGCCGGCATTCTTGGCGCATCGCTCCATCGGAAGAGGCAAAATGTCGTTCATCAACTACGCAGCCCGAGAAATCATCTGTAAGGTCGTCTACTACGGCCCTGGAATGGGCGGGAAAACGACCAATCTCCAGTACATCTACGGGCAAACGGCGCCGGATCGGCGGGGCAAGATGGTTTCGCTACCGAATGAAACCGAGCGCACCCTCTTCTTCGATTTTCTGCCGCTGAACATCGGCGACATCAAGGGGTTCCGCACGCGCTTCCACCTTTATACGGTGCCTGGCCAGCAGTTTTACGATGCGAGCCGCCGGTTGGTACTGAAAGGCGTCGATGGCATCGTTTTCGTCGCAGACTCCCAGGTCGATCGGATGGAAGAGAATCTCGAGAGCTTTAAGAGCTTGGATGAGAACTTGAAAGAGGAAGGCTACGACCTTCACCAAATTCCCATCGTTTTCCAATACAACAAGCGCGATATCCCGAACCCGATTCCGCTCAAAGTATTGCATGACGAGCTCAATAGCTTTGGCGCGCCGGAGCTGGAAGCGGTGGCGGTCGAAGGCCGCGGCGTTTTCGACACTTTGAAAGAAGTCTCCAAGGGCATCTTCAAATCTTTGCGTTCGTAGTCACAATGCGGGAGCTAGGCCCGTCTCCCTGCCAAGAGGAGCCCCCATGCGCCGTCTAGCTCTACCGGTTTTGTTTCTCGCTGCTTGCAGCCACACCCCCAAAGTCGCGGACACCGAAAACCCGCAGTGCCGTGGCATCGCCGACAAGGCCCTTGCCGCTTACGGCGAAGTGAAGGGCGCAGAAGATCCATGGAAGGAATTCGCGGCCGACCCACAAAGTGTTTCAGTAGCGCTGGATGCGTTAGCGGAGTACCCAGTCCCCGACCGAACGACAGCTTCGCTGTTCGACAAGGCTCTGAAAAATGGCGGGATTGCGGATGCGGATGTTCCGCTGATTTTCGATGCGAAAGGTTGCAGCACCATCCGTTTTTTCCGTGCGTGGAAGATCACGCTCGCAACTCTGCGCCACTACAAACTCGGGGGTGCTGAGAGGGACCGCGCCCGCACTACCCTCGCCCATTTTCTGCAGACGCAGCCCGAGCAGCCCACGCTCATTGAAACCTTGGTCCGCATCCAACTCGCCGAATGGGGCGTTGAATCCGGCGTCTTCCAACCTACGAAGGCGGCTGCGAAACGGCTCGCCGCCTTGAGATCGCGTGCGGCGGTGGATAAAGACAAGATCCGCATCTCCTGGAAAAAACTCGAATCCCTCGAAAAACCCGAGGACTACCAGAACTGGACAGAAGAGCAGAAGTCTCAGGTAAAGAAGACGCTCTTTGAAGAACTGTCGATGGTGAATGGTCTAAACCAGGAGCTCAGTTCTCTGAGCAAAGAGCTCTCCCGCAACCCGGCTTAAAGCGCGTGGTCCGTGCCCCAATGTATGAGCGTGTGGAGCACTTCTTTAAGCGATTCTCCCCTCGAGGTGAGCGAATACTCCACCTTAGGCGGCACTTGCGGGTAGACGCGCCGGTGCACGAGCTTGTCTTTTTCTAGTTCCCGCAATTGCGTCGTGAGCATCCGCTGAGTAATGCGGGGGATGGTGCGTTTGAGTTCTCCGAACCGCACACTTTGCCCGAGCAAGCGGTGCAGAATGACGCCTTTCCATTTTCCTCCAATGAGATCCAGCGCTGCTTCTATTGGGCAATTTTCGTAATCTAGGTGTTTTTGTTTGCGTCCCATTCGCTAAGCATTCCTTCAATAGTATACAAATCGACACTACAAGCGGTATTTGTGCGTACTACCTTTATAAGAACTAATCAAGTACCTCCAATCTCCATAGGAGGTCCCCATGAAGGTTTGGATTTTGTTTTTGATCGGTCTGGTTAGCAGCAGCGAGGCCGCGCCCCGGCGGTGTGTTTGGGAGCTGGTCTACCAGCCGAAAGGAATGCCCGTGGAGGGCGCCCGTTTATCGTGGCAGTACCCGGAGAACTGGAAGGATGGGCAAGTAGCCGTCTACGTCTCAGGCCTAATCCAGCGACTGGGCGGAGTGAGCCATCGATCGCTCGCGGAGAGCTTGCAGCAAAATGCAGAACTTCAGCTGCGTGGCGACCGCGCTGATGCGATCCACCCCGATCTGATCAACGAAGGGCGCGTGAGCGCGAATGTTGCCGTGAATGCATGGACCGGCTCCTGGCATATGCACCTATCGATTCTGTGCGAGATCTCGTACCGGGCTCGCGGCGATAGTGCCGAGGTCGAAAGCTTCGAGCTAAAAGACCGGCGGGTATATTTAAGTTTCTCGTCGGTACCCGGGTCGGAGACAGACCCAGAGCAAGTCGACGCCTGGGTTGCTCGGGTAAAACAAGCGGCTCAGTGGCTGGCTCGGCATCCGCCAGAATAGTCAGGGAAAGGCGAGTAGGTGCCAATCGTTCGATTGGCACCTTTAGAACCTCAAACTAGGTTCGGAGAGTCGACAGCTGAATAAGTATCACGCCACTTTCGAGGTGCTTCGGACAACCTCTCTTTCAACGTGAAAGATTTTGAATTTTTGTACAAAAAGTTCAAAATGGGGCTATGGCAGACCCAAAAAAGACGAAGCTCTTTAGCGATATTTCCGTAGCCGGGCGCAAGCGCGTAGTAGAAGCCGCTCTCCGATCGATTGCTTCGGATGGCCTCGAGAACCTAACCTTCGCCACGGTGGCGAAGGCGATGGGGTCGACGCCTTCGCACGTGAAATACTATTTCGCCGATAAAGGCGAGATGGTGCGGATCGCCATCCACCACGGCATCTACCTCTTACAGACCCACGTGATTGAGCGCTTTAGTGCGCAGACCGATCCCCGCAAAGCGCTCGAAGCCTATGTCACCGGCATGTTCGATTTCCTGGAGAAGAACCGCGATCTCTGGCCCGTGATCGGGTTGTATTTTTACTACTGCAGCCACGACGCAAAAATGCGCGAGACCAACCAGGCATTCCGGCAAACGGCTTTGGAGCGCCTCCGCGCCCTGCTCCGCGATTTAGGGCTGCGCAATGGAAATGAGCTAGAATCGCTTTCCAGTTACCTTTTCATTCTGGTCCAGAGCCAAGGCATGGAATTCATCTACGATCAGAGCCCGGGAAGTCTCGCGAGAGCTAAGCAGACTTGCCTCAAGCGCCTGAGCCGCGCTCTGGATCGCGCGAAGTAACTAAATAGCGTAGCCGATACTCAAGTTGATCACCGGCATCAAACCCGGGAAAAGCCAAGAAGGCAGCCCCACGTCGACACGCTTGCGGTCTTTAGGGTTGCCGGAGTTAGGCGCGAGAATCGCCGTCGTCGGGCCGATTTTCATTCCACCGATGCCCGCTTGCAGATTCAAGCCATTGGACCAGAACCACTGGTAACTGATCATCACCCCGAGTTGGTAGCCCAAGTAGTCGCCGTCCCACGTGCGGTTTAACTGATCGAGGTGCACGGTATTGTAGGAGAGAGCGCCAAACGGTGTGAACACCAGCGAGTCGCTATTGCGGCCGCCAGTGAGGTAGCAGTTCACGCCCACTCCGAAAGTCTGGAAGTTGCTGCGTTGCCGGTCGTTCACGGTGAGTACGCCGTTGGTTTCGACAGTCGTTTCGCGCCCACCCGGTACGGACATCCAAAACGGGCTGATAGCCACCTTTGAATCGACAGGAATATCGACCGAGAGGTTGAGTGTCCCGGTGGCGAGATAAGCTGCGTTGGTTCGCAGGTTGATCGTTTGGAAGACCTTCCCGGTTTCGGGAAGCGGCATTCTCAAAACCGAAGAGCGAGTAGCCGGAGCCCCCCAGGCAGAGAGAGTGAAGAATAGACCGATAACCAAGCTGCGAATCACGGAGACTCCTTTGGAGGGGCGGTGAAACGCCATCTTCTCTAAGCAGCCACGGCCCCAGCAAGCCGCACAGCAGAAAAACCCGCAACCCAGCCGAACCCGCTCTTTACAACTCCCCACCCCTTTGCCAGTATTGCGAGTCATATTCCCGGGTAGCTCAGTCGGTAGAGCAGGTGGCTGTGACCAGAAACGCAGCTTTTCACCGAAAGGTGGATTGAAAAATCGGGTGAATTCAGGGAAGCCCCAGCCGGAAACGGAAGGGTAATCCTGAGCGAAGTCCAGTGAAGCGCAATCAGTAGCTGGAAACGTGCAGAGACTAGGGGATGAGAAGCGCCTCAATAAGCCCCGTTAGCGCCCGACACCCTAACGTAAAGTCGAGGGTGATGAGATAGTCCAGGCCTCATGGATAACATGAGGGCACACTGTAACCACCCTGTCGGGGGTTCGATTCCCTCCCCGGGAGCCATACTTTTAAGGTTAACCTTAAATTTAACCTTAACCTAAGCGGCGTAGCCGCCCGATGGCTCCGGCCCACCTAAATGTCCTAAGGCAGTTTTCCCCAGCAATATTTATCCGCATGCCAGCCTTGGTAATCTGACATGTAAGCGACGATAAGCCACTTTTCGGGATCGATGGTGGCTACGCGTGCAAGATCACGGTAACCGATTTTGTCGCCATCCAGAGACAGAGAGTACTCATACCCGAATTCGCCCGTCGGTAGTTTGGAGTACAAGTAAGAGGGGCCCAGTAAGGTTCGAAACGAGGCTGTGAATCCCAGAACGGGATCATTGTAGCGTTTTTCTCCAATGCGAAGATCATCCGTATCCAGCCCGCCGCTCGTTTTTTCCGCACAAGTAATTTCCACCGTGATTTCCTGAGGAAAGGTGGCTGGGACCGCGGGTACGGTGGTCTTCACATTAAACAAGGCCTCCGCCCTCTCAAAAGGTGTGGCCGCAGAAGCACTGCCCTGAACAAAGAATACGAGAAAGATTCCAGACAAAATACCCACCGTGGCCCCCAGGGAATGTTCTCACTAGGCGTACCGCTGAGGAACTATTAAGGCAAGCCGACCCGATCCGTAATACACGCCTTTCGCGCAAACCCAGTTTCTTTTGCGCGATTCGCTTTTTCCGTCCGCTCCATTTCCTTGCAACGATCTTAAAGACTTAGCCCTCAACCGCCCGCGCTCAAGCCGCGCGATAACGAAAAGCACGTATGGCCACGCCTTTCTCCCACCGGTAGATCTGCGCAAAACTGGTTGGAGGAACCAAAAAATGAAAACTTATCTAGCTCTGTTATCGCTCATTCTATCGCCCCTGGCTTTTGGCGAAAGCCGAGTCACCTTCTCGGTCCAGAAGGGGGCAACGGCATCGGCGGTGATTCGCCTAAATCAAGCCGTCCGCACGAATTACATCAACGTAGCGAGCGTCGATCCGGGCTGCGAATTCGAATTCACGGGCGCGGCGATATATACGGCCGTTGGGTGGAGACGTTTTGCTCTAGAAGGCGAGTTCCTACCCGGAGGCGCTGCGTTGGTGGCCCCTTCAGGGAGATCGCATGCCTTCACGCACTTCGTTCTCTTTTGGAAACCTTCCGAGACGAACGCTCGCTGTGGAATGACGATTGGGTTCACTCGGCCACAAGCCCCGATCCTGCCTAAGTAGTTCAGAACGCTTGCGAGAGGGACCTCCCTCTCGCAACGATTCTCACCTTCGATGGAAATCCCCAAAACCCATACTGGACAAGACTTTTCAGGATCTCCACAAAATGCTGAATTGCCGAATTGCGCGATTCTACCTATAAGCAGCGGGAGGACTAAAGAGTGGGTAGGGAGTTTCAAAACGCACTTCACCAACTGGACTATCGACGCCTAGCCTTGCTCGAATCTCCCACCACACCGACCGAAGCTTATCTTTGTGTGCGCGCAGCCATCATTCTGGGCCGGTACTCCGAAGCCGAGAGCCGCTTCGCCGAATTAGGCCAGGTCCTGGACCAGAACCCCGCCATCGCCCGGTTCCTGAAACTGCAGCTCGCCATCTACCGGCGCACGGATTTAGAGGCCGCCTTGCTAGATCTTTATGGAATGCCGGGCGCTTTCTCCGACCCGTATCTGAAAGCCGAAACGCTTTTTGTTCTGGGCTATGTCCACAGCCTATTAGACGAACACACGCAGGCGAGCCGCCATTATCGCTTAGCTTGCGACTCTTACACTGCGGCTGGCGTAAGAGGCTGCGCCTCAGTCGCTCTTTTCAATCTCTGTACGACCTATGATCAGCTCAATGCCCGCGCCTTATACCTCGATGGCGTGGAAGAACTTAAAAGCCATTCTCAGGGTATTCCAGCGGCGGAAATTCTCTGCGCGCACCTTTGCGCCCACACTGCCATCAACCGAGAAGACTACCCGGCCGCCATTCGATTTCTCTTGCCGGTGTTAGCTCAATGCCGGAGAGAAGACCGCCAACGAGACTTGGGCGCAGTGACGTGGCTCCTGGGTTACCTTTACATAAAAACCGGTGAGATGGAGTCCTTCCACCGGCTGGCCAACGACGCTTCTTCGGATCAGATTACTGAGGAATACCGCACGATCTTGCGCGAGCTGGGGGCGCTCGCTTCGAGTGCGCTTCTCACAGCCGATACCGCGCTGGAAAAATGCCGCCAGTGGAAATCCGCCGGCATCGATAGCATTCCCGGTTTTTTTCTGATCGACCTGGCCTTAGAGCGTCTTCTCAGTGCTCAGCAATATGAGACCGCCTTGCAGATCGCCCACCGCGAGCACCAAGCGCTGATTCGAAAACAGATGGCGCTTTTGCTCGTGGATTTTCGTTACTACGAAGCCTGCGCCCTGATCAAATTGGGAAATTACCCGCTCGCGGAAAAAGTGCTTTCCGCCTACCAAGCCGATGCCCGGGCACTCCACTCTGCCAATCGACACTCCAAAGCCGAGGCGCTTCGTGAGGGGATGATGGCCTACGTCGACAAATCGGCGCGCTACTGCGTGATCGATCCAGAAAACCACTCGGTTAAGATGGGAAACCATAAAGTATCCCTGGAGAAAATGCCCCGGATCGAGCAACTCCTTCTAGCCCTCGCTAGGCGCAAAGGCTCCGCGCCCCAGGCCTGGGTTTTCGAACAAGTCTACCGTTGCGAATATTTTCCACACCGGCATGAGCGTCGATTGCACTCTCTCATCGATCGCACCCGGAGGCTCTTGGGCTCCGAGCTGCTGTACCGTCGAGAGGGCCGGGTGGGGTTCTCCCCCCATATTCAGACCGAAGTGCTCCGCGCCTCCCGCGCGGGAGGCCTTACTGCCGATGAAAGACGCCAGCGCTTATTGCGCTCCATCCGGAGCTTTCAAAAGCCCGTGGGGATTTCTGAGCTGCAAGAAGGTTACATCCAAAGCCGGCGCACTTTGCAGCTGGATCTGCAGTTCTTGATTCGCCAGGGAAAGTTGCTGGGAAACGGGCAGGCCCGTAACCGCCGCTACCGGCCACAGGAGGTCTTATGACTGTAATACTAAAAGCCATCCTATCTTTGGTGATTCCCGCAGCGGCTCTCACCGTGGAGCTGGAGATACCCGGAATGGGCCACCTCCTTCACCCCACAGTGGGTTATTACGGTTCCGCGATTGCCTACGATCGGTCGGAGTCTGAAGTTTTTCTACTGACGGTCGCGCACCTGCTTCCACACCCGAGTCGCTGGCATCAGCTTACCTATTCGAGTGATTTGACAGGATTCAAACCGGTAAATGTGCATGTCATCGGGCAAGCTCCCGGTCACGATATCGCAGTGCTTTCTATTCCCGTAAGTGCCACTTCGGGAACTCCAACCTCCGAAGGTTTGCGCGGCCGATTCTCCAAGGCAGATTATTCCGACAAGCCGAATCGCTTCGTGCTTATCGGAGTGCCCGACGTAGCCGCGCCTCTCGGCTTCCAAGGCGTTTCCGTACTTTGGGACGCGGAAGCGCGGTTGCGGTGGAACAACGCCTTGAAGCCGCAAACCGCGAAATCCGTCTCCCAGACCTTGAGCGACACAGCTCAACTCCACAGCGAAACAGAGTGTGCGCCGGTTTTTCTGCCAAGCTGCTACTGGTTACCGATGAAGAGCTGGGGCTTTAGTGGAGGCCTTTTACTCGCTAGCGCGGATGCCCTCACGCGAACGACGCCGATCATTGCTCTAGCCTCGCACTACTCTCCTCTGGCGGAGACGACTTATTTCATCCCCAGCCACTGGGCATTGCAGATCGCCGACGCGCTCCGAGAACACGCGCACGCCTTTGGCCGACCTTTCACCGCGACAAGAGAATCTTCCGGGCTGTTTGAGTATATGCTCGGTTCGGGAGCAGTCCGGATCCTGAGCGGTCGGTTAGCAGGAGCCTATGTATTCAAGACTCCTTTACATGCCGCCGGTGGGGAGGTTCGGGGAGGAGGCGGTGATCCCTTATTACAAGCACCGAACAACGACGTGCCGGTCCGGGACTGGTCGGGAAATGTCACGGTAGTGGGAGATTACGCCCAGTACGTCCGCGATACGCAAAACCCTATGAATTGGGGAGCGCCGTTAGACACTTTTATCGCCAATACGACTGCTGCCTTTCCTTATAAGGGGCTGGATTCTCTTTTGCGCTACCGGCCCGGCATCACGGTGCTTAGCGGCGGTACAGTCACTTCATATTACCAAATGGGCGATGGCCAGATCATCCAGAGCCTGAATGGTTTTCTTAAGGCCTACGCAAAGAACCCAAACCTCCCACTCAAACCTTCATGGGACAAGAGAACGCTTCCCGCCCGACTCACCCAAATCGGATTTCCTCAGGTAGGGCTACGAACTCAAGGCAGCTTTCGTCCCTGGGATATGGCCAAAGCTACCAAGAAGCTTGCTGTCACTCCTACCCAGAACTGGCCGAGTCTAGGCCTGTCCGACAGCGATCAGGTCGTCGGTACGATCTTCAATATCTTCGGCGCATTCGTCGATCCTAGTCGGTGGGGCACCACAGGCGCGTTCTCTCTATATGCCGGGGATACTCGTCTCGACACGATCGGGAAGGCGCGGCTGAATAACGGATCGGGAAGGCTGGACTACTGGATTCCCTACCAAGGTTGGATCTCCGTAGTGCTGCCGCACGCGTGGGAGCAGCTCGCAGACTTTCACTTTCAAGCGCGCGGAGTGTTTCAAGTAGGACGGGAAAAACGCCCTGGGGTGGCCCTGCTCACTTTCGAACCTGGCCTGCACCGCTACGAATTTCGCCTGCTCACAGGCGCTCAAACGGCCCGGACCGCGCCTCCTGCGCATCTCCGCAGTGAGCAAACTCAGGTCGAAGCCGTTTTTGTGCCTATGACGATCGAAGAATAAACGGCACCAATAGCTTCCCTTGCTTTTTCCGGCACGCAAGCATAACCCCATCGGTCGGAGGGATTTATGCAGGTACTTTCTAGTTTTATTCTTGGACTGTCTCTAGCGGTTTCAGCCAATGCGGCGCTTTCGCCGTTTTCCCAACGGAATGCAGAGCTCACGGAGATTTTGCAGTCAGATGCCGTAGCGGTAAAATTGAATATATCGCTTCGGAACAACGGCAATGGCGTCGTCGATAAGATTACAGCCACCCAACAAAATAACCGAGGCGTGAGCTACCGCTTAGTCACCGGCAAACTCGCTTTCGACGCAACGGCTGTTTATGGCCGACTCCAGCAAGGTATCGCGGGTCCGCAGCCTTTCACGGTAAGTGTCGAACGTGGCAGCCAGCAGCTCGCGGATGGCCTAACGACGGCTACGGTGACTCATAAACAACGGGTCGCGCAGTTCATCGCCGCGATGGAAAACCCCGACATCGAGGGTCTCATCAGCGACCCACAATACGCTGGTAAAGCCACGGGCCGCATTTCGAGCATCTCGTACGTGGGCGACTCCTCGGAGTCTTCCCGCTTCTTAATCGTCTCGGGAAAATGCAGCTTCTTCACCGCCGTGTTTCAAACCGCGTCGGGTGATTACGATTCCAACCCCGAAAAAGACATGGACTGCGGCAACTAAGACGCGCAGCAGCTTTTTCTACTCTAGTTACAATGCGAAGATCTCCCTTTGGCTCAAATCCAAAGGGAGATCTTAATGAAAAGGCTCATGGCATTGTTGCTTATTGGCGGGGGACTTGCCTACGGGGAAGCAGACCAAGCTAACCGAAATTCTATTAAGGGCGCGCTTGGGTTGGTGGAGAACATGATCACCAACATGCGAAAGGAAGCCGAATTTGCCAAGGCCACTGCCGGTGCCGTTCCTGCCAGCTTCAATTTCAAACCCGAGGCCGAGAAAAGACTCGAGCAGTATTCGATCGGTCTGGCGACGATTCTCGACCTAGCACGGAAATACCAAGACCAGAACATCAACGATGCAGAGATAAATGGGATCGTTGCGGGCATCCGAAAGAAAATTGTGGAAACCTCCGCGGAACTCCCTGCCCTGGGTGTGCGGCTTCGAAAAGCCATTCCAGACCTGTCCAAACAAATTGCTGAAAAAATGGTCCTAGCCAAAGATCTAGACGCCATGAAGAAGGCCATTACCGAACGCTGGCTCGTCGATGATCTAGAGGACGTGGCTAACACCATTTCGGATCACGAAACGAAGCTGATGGCTCTGGAGCTCGCTCTAGATGATGGTGCAATGGGACATTACCTACAGACCAAGCTGGAAAGCCTGCTTCGTTCGCGGGAGTTCTGCGCAGCGATGGAAAACTGTCAAAATGTTAAAGAAGGACGAATTCCTGAGCACTCCCCGAAACTGGACGGCGTTTTCCAACGCAAGACTCATTAAGAATCCCGGTTAATAGTTAATTGCGCTGATTAATAATTAATCAGCGCAATTTACCGTGCTTGATAATGAAGTGGCTGATTTGGCTGATGACCTGATCGTAAACGGCGCGGTTCTGCACATCCAGCAGGTCATGCGCTTTCAACTTAGGCACCTCATCGTAAAGAAAGGGTTCGATGAGCGGCGAACTGGCCATAAAGCGGTCTAACGCAGGCCGGTAGATTTCCTGGTTGTATGAAGGATCATTTCGGGAAGTAAATATCCCCGCCGGCGCCCGCACACCCGTCTCTAAGAAGTCGTAGCTTAGCGAAAAGGCATTGTGCGCAGACCAGCTCTTAAAGTGCATCACCAGATCATAAGCCTGCACAATGTCGGACTCGGGATCGATATGGGTCTTGATCACGCCCTTGATGATCTGATCGATGGGCAACGAGGGATTGACGGCAAAAACGCCCGCCACCCGATCCAAGCTCGCTGCCGCTTGTAGCGAATTCTTTCCGCCCTGGCTACGCCCACCGATAAAAATCGGTCTACCCGGAAACAGAATCTGCATGAGCAGACACGCATGCTCCAGAACTTCCATGATGTTTTCTGGATGGCCGAAGAGAAACGGGGATAGCTCGCCCATTCCATTGAGCGGGGCATCCAACGGCAACGTCAAAACGGAAAGCGGTTCCCCATCTTCCAGAAGGGGGATGCCGGGATTTAGAGCGGCACCGCCCTTGAGTACGCGATTGTATGTCCCCGCCAAGGGCACGGAGGACTTTGCCGTCGAAAAATCAAATCCGATTCCAGGTAGCAGGAACAGAATCGCATCGACTTGATCGACAATACGGTCCGGCGGCTCGCCATTCGGAAAGTAGAAGCCCGTGTGGGCGTAAGGCATCAGGATTTCGTAGAACGGGATGCGCTGCATGCGAGGCACTCGCTTCTCGACACCATCGATCCTTTGCTTTTCCATGGTCTTTTTTTCGACCCGCTGAGCGCCTAAGCGAACAAGCCCCAGCTTCTGCGCTTGCTTCCAGGCACTCACCCCTGCTTCCGGAACCCAGATCCGCGAACGCAGTTCTTGGTTCTTAGCGCGTAAGGCTGCGATTTTTTCTGCGTAGTCGGGGCTTGTGAACATTCCCAGTGCTTCTTGCTCCAAGAGGCGTAGGGGGCAGCTGGGAAACAGGCGAGCCGAGAGGGCTTTTTCGAGTTCGCCCTGAGGGCCTTCGGTGCCTGCAAAAAGGGCAGCCGCAAAAAGCAAACTGAGCTTTAGTAAAACCAAAATCAAACCCTAGAAATGGAAAGATCTGACGCTAGACGGCTTGAACTGGACGTCAAGGACGAACTGAAGTGTGGAAGTGGGAAATGAAGGGACCCTCAGGCCCCTTCTCTCCAGTCAGGTAAGGATCTCGGGCTTTCGCATCAAGATCACCATCGCGACGAGCTTCGCGACGTAACCGCGATCTTGCTCGTGGCCCTTTCCGATCAAGGCCCACCCATCGCGGCTGCCCGTTTCCTGCAGCGCTGTCTGCAGTTTTTGCTCGCCCATGTTGTAGGCCATCACCGCGAGCGTCCAATCTTGGAAGCGCAGGTAGTTGGCCTTGAGGTAGCGCATGGCTGCATCGGTTTCCAATGCAGGCTCCAGGCGTTCGTCTTTCTTCGTATCTACCTGAAGGCCAAAATGGCGCGCCGTAGAAACAATGAACATCCAAAGCCCTGCTCCATAACCGTGTTGGTTTCGATCCGGCAGGTTTTGGTAACCCGATTCCACCAGCGGCACGGCACGAAAGGCATCCGGCACTCCATACTCCTGCAGCTTTGCATCCACCAAAGGCCGGTGAGTTTCCATCCGCGCCAAAGACAAACGCGCAAACTCGCGGCCCTCGGGAGTGCCGACGAGGCGATTTAATTGTTCGACGACAGAATCATTCACTAGGAGCTTAAAGCCATCGTCTTTCTGAGCGGCTTTCGCCCATTCGATCGCTTGCGCTTGCGTCACGCGGCGATCCTGAATGAGATCTTTCGACGCAATAGCAGCCGAAGCTACCAAAGCGACTGTTAAAAACACCCACCGCATTCCCATCGACCGCTGGACTCTTTCTGTTTGCAACATACGGCTAATCCTCCGTTTGAGAGTATGGCGCTCGGCCGAAAACAACAGACCCGTTGCGCAGACGAGCTGTGTTTCGCGGCCGATCGCAGTATTGGCTGCCTCAAAGAGGCAGCGTGCGTATGCCCTCGACTCGACTTTCCTTCGGTCGACCAGTGTCTCGTCGCAGGCAAACTCTTGAAGCTGACAAATCCAGCGCGCCCAAAGCTGCGCCAAAGGATTTCCAAAACTAAAAGTCTGTAGGCACCAAAGGCCGTAAACCCAGTGCGTGTCTCTTTGGCGGTGGTGTTGGATTTCGTGCGCCACGGCCATGCGAAAATGCGCGCGGTTCTCCACCAAAGCGGTGGGCACCACTATTCCCGCCTCGCGCGGCAGCCGGTACGAAAAGGCAACTGCTGCGTGATCGCTTGCTCGCACACAAACTCGTCCCACGCGCCGTAGCAGAAAACTCGAGCGCCTGAGGGAAAGCAGGCGGTAAGCATCGCGCGCCAGTCTCTGGAGTCGCCAGAGAAGAAAGAGCGCGCCTAAGACCCCAAGCATCGGCAGCAAAAAGCCCGGCGTCTCGCGCGGGGCCCCCGCAACTGCGGCAATACTGACATAGGCCGCAGGCCGGAATCCCGGAGCGGAAATCTCTTTCAACGAACCGGCCGACCAAATCCGCGCGACTGGTTCAAAGACCGCCCTGGCGGGTCGGAAAAAATACAAAACCCCT